>JBGCDR010000191.1:0-49893 GCA_045105515.1 Oligoflexales bacterium | reverse complement strand
TCCTCGGGCCGTGTGTCTAGGTTTTCTTTTGATACTTCAAGCTTTTCTGTATCGATGCTGACATCTTTAACACTTGGGAAACCGAATGGATATCTCCATTCGTTAAACCAAGCAAGTGTTATGCACGAGATGCCATTGATACCCCAACCTTTACCCCAGCTATTCTTTATGATGAAGCACACGCCTCCTTCATTTGGGTATTTGTCATCATCGAGCTTTCTAGCTCCTACAACCAAATATGCATGACCGGCTGCATGGGTAGAGTCACCTACATTTCCCGCTTTTGCTAAGGTGATCATTCCGTCATTTTTTTCCCAATTTTCGCTGAGTTTTGTGGCAATAACGACAGGGATATCATCATTCGCAATAATATTGTAGATATCCTGTGCGTATTTTGGCCTATCTTCCCAGTTGAAGACCCAGGCGGTGAAATCATCCACACGAGCTACACCGGTTTCGCATGCGGAATCTTGCGGAGTTTGGAGGTCATTTTCAGTAAGTTCTTGGTTATAAGGACAGTCAGCCTCTAGAGGTATATTGAAGGTTTGCGGTGAGTTTGGAGGATAGGTGTGGCCATCAAATTCATAGCCTTTGCTTTTCGCAAGGCCTGTGCCTGAATTGGATCCTGCATCGTTGATATTGCCACCATTGCTCCAATGCTCCGGCTTGCTCATGTAGTAGAACCTCTGTTCTGATAGATCAATCCCCTCGAGTCCATATTTTTTTATTATAAAACCTTCAATTTGCCCAATTCCGGCAAAACTCGCACAGGTCCCCCTTTTTCCTTGATCCTTTACTGCCATTTTATCTAAGCTGCTAATCATGAATTCTTGCTCTGTTCGTGTCCAATTTACTGTATCGTTTGTAAAAGTTTCGTTGCTCTCCATTAGCAAGAGGTTTTCTTTGGTAAAAAAACTGTTATCATTTAATGAAAAACTATCTGGCTTGAAATTAGCAATTGATCTTTGAATTGAGTTCAAGGAGTCTACTGCTAGTGAACTAATTTCAGGTGGACTGCTATTTGTTAAGGCTGTCTCTTCATCAGACTCAAGCTCATTTAGTTTAAGAATTTCTAAAATTGTAGATGTGTCTACGGAATTGTCCCGATACGTCTTTGCCAAAAAATCACTGGCGTTTTTTCCTGGGATTTCGGAATACTTATTTTCCTCTTCAAGAAGAGCATTTGCCCCTTGATTGATAACTGATCCAAGCTCATCGCATCCATAAAAAATAAATGCAACTATTATTGTTAAGTGATATTTCATAATATATTCAAATATATCAGTAGTTATCTAGGCTTTCGTAGTGAGATAGACGAAGTTAATTTATTTATTAAAAAATCATGATTATAGTTGATTGAGTAATCACTCTCCGCAAGGAGGATTCGATTTTGTTCTTATAGCACCTTCTATTTCTTTTCTTTTCGATTCATCTTCTTCATAAAATGCTGCGTACGCCCTATCTTTGTTCTTACTATAGAGGAACCATTCTCCTTGACGCTCATGATTACCTAACTTTTCAACAACATTTTGTGATTCACCAACATCGAGCAGACGCCAGTAATTCCCTTTCCAAACCATGACTGCATAGATGCCAGGTTTAGTTTTCAGATTACTATGGTCGGCATAGGGTCCATCAAAATCAAATTCATTAATTGCAATCGCCAATTTTTTAAAACCTCATGTCTGGTTAAAAAATCACTCTCGTATATTATAACTCTAGGCAGTGAAATAGAGTTTCATGTAATCGAAGGAACATCCTTTAAAATTAAATTTAACCTCCTTAAAATATGGGGTTATTGTTTGCATCTCTATCGATATAAACTATTTGAGATTTAACTTGACTAGGGATTTTCTACCTGGTTTTTAGGGCTAGTGGCTTCAAATTTATTCAAAATTCTATCTGGGGTTAGAGGCTTATCAAAAATGATAGCATCATCTAAGATACCTTCATAAGTTTCTCTAGCATTGATAATGGCAGAGCTTATATGAGTGTTATTGTTTCATTTTGTAGTAGTTAAGCTTCCTGATATTGTGCCATCGTAGTAAAAAGTAAGCACCTCACCATCATAGGTCAGAGCTAATTGGTGCCATAGTTCGTCAATAGTTCCTGTTCCTGAGTCTATCCATTTTGCATATTCCTGCTCAAGAAACTGGTCACTGCAGCTAATGCCTCCTGCATATCTTAGGCGTTGATGATCCCATTTAATAAATACTTCAGAATCGCCCACTAGTGAAAAGAGTCTTGGATGATTGGAGCCGGGTTTGATTGTCTTCGCCCAAATAATTAGGGTCAAGCCGCTAGAAAAATCATGCTCTAAGTCATAGCGGATTGAATTAACTCCTACCGTGAAAAAAGTTGCATTGTTTTTCAAGCCATGGCGGTCAGTAGTATCTAAACTTAGGAAATAGTTGAGTGGAAAATTATAAGACGAAGGAAGCTGAGGGTTAAGTTCTATCGCAGGCTTTGCCGGCTTGTAATCTTGTGGTGATTGCATGATTGATGATTCATCGGAAACAGGATTAGGTGATTTCGGTCCAGTGGTTGGCATTTCTAATTGCTGTTCAATGATGATCTTATAATTTTTGTATGAAGTTTGATCTTTATCAATAGGTTTTAGTTGCCATTCACCTTCAGCTTCTACTATTATTTTGATCTGCCATTCAGAGTCTGATTCGAGCATTTCGATGCTAATTTGATCGGAAGGAAGTAGTATTTCTCCTTGGTATACATCCCACTGAATCGAGTTAATATCCTTCTTTAAAGAATTATTGATTTTGCTAACAACTTTACACAATAACTCTTTGTCAAATAGTTCTTCACATTTTATCAAGTAAGCACCAGTAGTCATAACTGGAGTTGCCACCGAATCATCTTCTTGCTCAGGATTCAAAGACTCAGGTTCTTCTATTGATTCAAAATTGTTAACAGGTTTAGTTTCTTCAAGTATTGATGGTTTTTTTTCAGCATCTTCACTACCATTGATACTTTTATTATCTACAGAATTTGAAGTATTTGCAATTGTTCCTATGGAGCCTGTATCTGAAAAATCACTAGAACTGCAAGCACTGATAAATAAACTGATTAGGCTCAAGATCAAAGTTTTTTTAGCTAGTCTGAATAATTTCAAATATGTACACTCGATTAAATCCATAGGTCGCCCTGCTATTAACTATCGAATAATTGACCTAAAGAATTTAATAGGTGTTTTATAGTATGAAAATTAATGTAATAATAGCAGATTATAATTAGTTAGAAATTATTTAAAGAATTATGTTCTGCAATAGTAATGAGTTCTAGCTCACAAATCGTTTTATGTTGCGCAGTAATAGAGTAGGAACTGTTAATCGATTTGTGTTGACAAAGAATTAACATAAGTACATATTTTATCTTTTGACGTAGAAAAATATTTTAAACTGACTATATTCCAGTTTTTGAGTTTAGGCATTAATGGATACTCAAATTCTTTTATCTGCTTGTGCGAACAGTCCACTGGTAAGTTTAACACCTCATTTTGAGGACTTGGGCTTCTTAGTAAAATATTCCAATTGCTTCAATGAACTGAGGCGGCTTGTTGCTGAAAAACCTAGCTTTTCTTTTATTGCATTTGACGAGAGTAATAGGCGATCTGAAAGTTTGGCTTTACTTGCAATGGTTAAAGAATTCTGCCCACAAGTTCCTACTCTCTATATTGAAGGTAGGAAACATCGGGTTTGGAGTTCAGTGCACTTTTTGCCTGATGTCTTGCTAGGTCCAACCTTTGACTGCGATCAAATAAAAGTTCATGCTGATTATTTGCTAAGAAATTCTTGAGAGCCTCACTTTAGCTTAATCTTCGTCTTTTAATCTCGGATTTTATCAGTTTTAATTCTCTGCTGACTTGGCCTCCTACTGAAGTGTTTTCTGCAGCTCTGCGGAATAAGTATGGCAGCGCTTCTTTGACAGGGCCAAAAGGAAGGTACTTAGATACCAGGAAACCATGTGCAGCAAGGTTGAAGCTTAAGTGGTCGCTCATTCCATAAAGCTGAGAAAAAACAATAGCGTCATTGTTTATTGATTTATTATTCTGAGCGATGCTTGTTAATAAGCTTGTAGACTCTTCATTATGAGTACCCGCGAAAATAGCGAGGTTCTTGGAATAACTTGGGTATAGTTGAAGAGCAGCATTGAAATCTCTGTCAGTGGCATCTTTGTTTGAATGTATGGGTGAAGGATAGACCTGCTTTTGGGCTCGAATGCGTTCTTTTTCCATATAGGCACCCCGGACTAATTTTGCTCCAATAATGTAACCACTGCTTCTAGCTTGCTCTAGTAGTTTTTTGAGGTAAGGTAAGCGGTCTGTACGATAAAGTTGGAAAGTATGGTAAACTAGTGCGTCTTTACGGTTAAATGATTGCATTAAATCTTCAACAATTTGGTCAATAGCTTTTTGGATCCATGATTCTTCGGCATCAACAAGAATTTTTACTCCAGATTGCTGTGCATGCTTTATAATGCTCAACACCCTATTGTTAACTTGTTTCCATTCGTTTTGCTCATCTTGACTTAGAGAGTATTGCTCCGAAACTTTGTTCAAAAGATCAAAGCGAGCTATCCCACTCATTTTGAATACAGCAAATGGTAACATGGTTTTTTGGGCATGAGATATCGTTTTTTTTATTTCGGCGCAGGTAGCCTCAAAGTCAGATTCGCTTTCTTTGGCCTCAACTGCATAATCAAGAACAGCTCCCACTTGGTATTTTGCAAGGAGACTCACAACTCTAGTGCACTCGTCTATGTTCTCTCCACCGCAGAATTGGTTAAATAATGTCATTTTAATCAAGCTGTGGATGGGAAGATTTAGCTTCAGAGCTAGTCCTACAAGCCAAACCCCTGCATCTGTCAAAACAGGGCTGGACATAGTGGAGAAGAGAAAGTACGCTCGCTTCAGCTCTATGTCGCTTAAGTGTTTAAATGCGATTTTAGTGTCGTTCCACTTGATTGAAGGGGTCGGTTGTAAATTCTGACTCATCATCAATTATATCCAGGTTAGAGGAGCTTACCGCATTCTCAAGTTCCATGGGACATAGAGTTTGTGTTCAAGTCCTAGTAGTTCAAGAATACGCCCTACCATAAAGTCTATAAGGTCACGAATAGTTTTAGGTTTCTGATAAAATGCAGGCATCATAGGGACTATCTGCACGCCCATTTGTGAGAGACTAAGCATATTTTGGAGGTGGATAGTATTTAGAGGTGTCTCCCTGGGGCAAATTATAAGAGGAATTTTCTGTTTTAGAGCAACATCCGCAGCTCGTTCCAGAAGGTTTGAAGACATTCCATTACTTATTCTCGCGAGGCTGCCCATTGAGCATGGCAGAATGACCATATGACTTGGTGCTGATGATCCACTTGCAATAGGAGAGAATAAATCATCGTTATTAAAAATTCGGAGGGTCTGGCGGTGTTCGGCTTCGACCTCACCTGCTATAGCTTTCTTCAGATTGAAGCTGCACTCGGAGTCATTTAATTCAAAATCACTAACTTGCCTACCTGCATCAGTTGCTATGCAGTAAACTCTTGTAACCCGTGCTAATAGCTCCTCAATCAGACGATTAGCATAGATCGCGCCGGAAGCACCGGTGATTCCTACGACAATTCTCTTTTCTTCTCTGGGAAATGACATTATTACTTCTCTTATTGGCAGAGGCGTGAGCACTGGCCCGCTTTCAATTCACCTTACAAATGAGTAGATGAGGAATTGGTCACGTACCAGTGGTTTAATTAATACGGAGCAATACGGAATGCAAGAAAAATTCATTACATATACCAGTTATAGCTCTAGTGATCATAGATTTTGAGTTTCAACAATATCTAGGAGTCAAAAACTTGGAAGCCCTAAAAATAGAGGACCTTAAAAAAGTTTATAGCAATGGTTTTGAGGCACTGAAGGGAATTAATTTTACTATTAAACAAGGGGATTTTTTTGCACTTCTTGGACCAAACGGTGCGGGAAAATCAACCACGATTGGTATTATCGCAAGTCTGGTTAATAAGTCTTTTGGCCAGGTTAAAGTATTTGGGTACGATCTAGATTCGGAAAAAAATCTTGTAAAGCAATGCATTGGTTTAGTTCCTCAGGAGTTCAATTTTAACGTTTTCGAAAAAGTAGAAAACATCATTCTTCAGCAAGCAGGCTATTATGGGATAGGTATTGAACTGGCAAAAGAACGAGCGGAGAAATATTTAAAAAAACTGGAGCTTTGGGATAAGCGTATGGAAGCTGGAAGGAATCTTTCAGGTGGAATGAAAAGACGCTTAATGATTGCAAGAGCCATGGTCCATGAACCAAAACTTTTGGTCTTGGATGAGCCTACAGCTGGAGTCGATGTTGAAATCAGACATTCTATGTGGGAATTTATCAAAGAAATTAATGCCAAAGGAACGACTATAATTTTAACCACTCATTATTTAGAGGAAGTAGAAGCTCTTTGTAAAAATGTTGCAATTATTGATCAAGGAAAAATATTAACTAACACATCCTTGAAAGACCTTTTGAGTATGCTTGATAAACAGACTTTTATTATGGATTTGCAGTCGGGAGTATCACAGGTTCCTAAGTTAAATGACATTGATCTAAGACTTTTAGATTCTTCCACAATAGAGATTACAATTCCTAAGGATGTCATCCTTAATGATATATTCTCTCTGCTTTCGAAACAGAACATTCGGGTTCTTAGTATGCGAAGTAAAAGTAACCGTTTGGAGACCTTGTTTTTAGATTTAGTCCATCAAGGAAAACGCCAATGAATTTTAGAAATAAACTGATTGCACTAGAAACTATTGTGAAAAAAGAAGTGCGGAGATTTACTAGGATATGGGTACAAACAATCGTGCCACCGGTGATTACAATGAGTTTGTATTTTATAATATTCGGTAACCTAATTGGTAAACAACTAGGAGCTATTTCTGGTTTCACTTATATGCAGTTTATAGTACCCGGTCTAATAATGATGTCTGTAATTACTAATTCATACATGAATGTATGCTCATCTTTTTTTAGTACTAAATTTCAGAAAAGCGTAGAAGAGTTGCTTGTGTCTCCAACACCTAATACTATTATTATCCTAGGCTATTGTGTTGGTGGTGTAGTCAGAGGCCTACTGGTTGGATTTGTTGTTGTCATGGTGTCTTTATTCTTTACTAAAATGCACATTCATAATTTGTTTTACTTGTTAAGTTTTGCAGTTCTTACTGCAACGGTTTTTTCCTTAGGAGGCTTGACTAATGCTATATTTGCACAAAAATTTGATGATATTAGTATTATTCCCACCTTTGTAATTACTCCTTTGACATATTTAGGAGGAGTCTTTTATTCTATTGAACAATTACCTTTAATCTGGCAAACAGTTTCAAAATTGAACCCAATACTATACATGATAAACGGTTTTCGCTATGGTTTTTTAGGCATATCTGACGTTAGTTTGACTTTGTCCATTTCAATATTGATTTTTTTTATCGCTTTGTTGTTTCTGATGAATTTAAGCTTATTAAGAAAAGGAAGTGGTCTGCGTACCTAGAGAAAAAATATTTAATGTAAGTTGAGAAGTGGTGATAGATGAATATAGAACAATTTGAAGAGCCTTGGGCTCTTGCGAGTGAAAATTCACTTGTTCGCATTGGACAGCAGGCAAAATCAGGTGCTGCAGACATTTATATTTACTTTTTTGAACGAGAGGTGCTTTTAACAAAGCAAAATGATATCTTTCATCAAATTGTTCTGGATAAGAGTGTTACCGTTCAAAAAAGCTACTGTGGTGAAGTTGCAGGAATGAACTGCTATGGGGTTGAATTGAGGAGCAAGGAAATTAACCATGATTGTTACTGGTTAGATCTTAAAAAATCACGTTCCTTGTTATCTCTAAATACATTCGCATTGGTCTCTAGAGCGATGCAGCTTATCGATTGGTTTAAACAGCACCAGTTTTGTGGTGCATGTGGAAAGAAAACCGCAAGAGGTGAGGATGGTTACTTAAAATGTATCTCATGCTCTCTGGTGCATTATCCAAGGATTTCACCTAGTATGATCGTACTCATTACTCGCGGTGAAGAAATCCTTTTGGCAAGGTCGCCTCATTTTCCTCCAGGCCTTTTCAGCGCATTGGCAGGGTTTCTAGAGCCTGGAGAGTCCGTGGAGCAATGTATTCATAGGGAAGTGTTCGAAGAGGTTGCAATTAAAGTCAAGAATTTGAGGTATCAAGGCAGTCAAGCATGGCCATTTCCCCATTCTCTGATGCTGGGTTTTTTTGCTGAATATGAGTCTGGAGATATTCTTTGTGAGCCTGGAGAAATCGAAGATGCGAGATGGTGGAGAGCTGATCAGTTGCCACTAATCCCTCCCCATGGGAGTATATCTGCTTGGTTGATTAAGACCAGAGTGTCACAAATAATCAAGTCAATGATATGAGCACTTTATCTATCTTCATGTTCCTTTTCTTCCAAAAGGATGTACCAGGCTAATCAAACAGAGATGCTCGAAAGTTTCTGTGGGTTTCACATTGACAAGTTCAAAATATCAACAGACCATTAACACAGCACCACCTTTAAGGAAGGGGAACTGTTTATGGAGAGTGAGCATTTGCGCACAGCAATTAATCAACACATTCTTGCTAAATTTCCAGGTCTAGCAGATAAAATATGGGTAGATGATGAGCGCATGGATTTAGAATTTATCAAAAGTTGTGGTCATTTATCAGGTAGTCAACAGATGCTCTGTAAATTAGCCTACTCGTTTTGGCACCGGGAAGGCCTTATAAACCTCAATGAAGTTGTGAGTCAATTAGATGGGGAAAACCTTTCAAATCTTTGCGCTGCTATTAAGTACCTACAATCGGTAAGCTAGTATTTTCCTTAAAATTTAGTTCTTTTTGCTAAATTTTTCTTAAAAGTAGAAGCGGCCACCAAGCGCAAGTGATAAACGTAGGGCTGTCGAGGGGTATACGGTCATTCCTGGGATAATTGAGCAGAATGCCTCAAATTTTCTCCTGCGTCCCAAATAATGTGATACCCCAAAAGGGGTGCGGACTTCTATATTCTTGCCATGACTTGGTATTTTGACTCCAAGCCCGAGGTAGGCATCAAGGCGGAATTGATCTAGTTTAAAATATGCTCGCGATACCCAGTTGTAATGAGCTGAAATAATCAGCTTGAGCTCATCTTTATGGGTATACCATCCCAGATTTAGGTCTATATTTTTTCTGTGTTTCAGTTTTTTTTTAACACTCAAACCGTTTATATCAAATAGAGTGAGCCCTAAGCCCCATTTTTTTTTAGCAAATACACTTTTCTCACTAATATAAAGGCTTGCAAACAACAAGATACCTATCAGTATTTTACTTATTTTCATAATCCTGCCATTGAACTCTTGGATGCTTATATTTTATCAAGCTCTACTCAAGATGTCATAATCAATTGAAATTAAAATGATTTATGAAAATCTTTTTTCTTTGTGGCTCTCGCATGATATGAGTCTGGGGTTGTTGATTAAATTTTACACTCAATAGGTGAGTTATGAACATTAAAAAATTTCTACTTAGCTGTTTAGCTTTCAGTTCTTTTTCATACACCCAAGCTTTTGGTTTACAGATCTATAGTGATGGACCAATTTTTGGTGATCGAGGCCAAACAGAAGGTTCCTTCTTTAACTGTACGGTTGATGGGGCTGAAAATATTAAACATCTCGATGCTAAAGTTAGAGAGATCATTAGTCAGGAAAAGTTTAATGGACATAGCGATTTCAAAAAGCAAGTTACAGATATTGCTAAGATTGCAGGCCCAAGAGAAAAACTTACAGCTTATATGGGTTTGATAGGCTTACAATGGCCATCTGTCCCTGGGTTCTTGATAGCAAGTACCGATGGTTTGAAGAGTTATGCTGACAACCTTCAGGCTAACACTGGCTTGCCCACAGATCTGGGCATAGAAGTTCTTGGTGGTTTGCAATCTGCTATTAATCAATTCATGGGCAGCAGATCTCAGCAATCTCAACAAGCTTAGAGCTTAAATTGAAATTCGTCCAAAATTCATGGGCACGATTTTTACTATTCCGCCTTCCATATGTAGTGCTCTTAAGCCGATGGTTTCCAGAGAAGCGATAAAAACTTGAAAAGCTTCTTCTTTGTTCATTTTCCTTGGGGCAAAGATTTGCAGCTCTCGATTGAGAGCAGGGTCCATGACAAAATTGAACTCAGACCATAAAGAAACTTCCATAAGGATCTTACTTATATAAATTGCCTTAGGATAATGAATGCTGATCTCTTTTTTGACAGGTTGAGGAATAATGTTTGTTTCGGTAGAGGCTGGTTTTTTAGTCGTGAAAGGCTCATTGACCCAGCTATCTGGATCTGGTTCTAGCTGGCCCATCTCTTCACTGGGGTCAATATCCTCAATATTTCGTTTTCCCATGGACACAGACCTCCTTAGATCATGGCAAAGGGTGCAATCGGTTGGTTTGGGTTTTTATTAATTAATAGATCTAAAGCTATTAATATTAATGGAATATATTTTTTTTGCAGGCCTTAGCATGAAGAAATTGAACTAGGCAATTCATACTTAGTTTTTTTTTGCCGACTTACTAGGAAAGAATTGTTCTCAAAATCGCTGGTAGGAGGGTTCGGTGAAGATCATATATATGATTGTTATGCTTTTCTTTATTTTTGCCTGTAATAATATGGCTAGCCGGTTTGGGTTTGACAACTCAGAAAAAGGCCCTGATTCAGTTGAGCAGAATGCTCCTCATCCTTTTGAAGTCATAGAGCAATCGGAACAAGAAGGTTTAGATAGGCTACAAGAGGAGCAAGATAGTAATATCAAGCAAGCTAGTATTGATAGCAAGTTCACTTGCGAGGCAGATAGTCCAGCTCTGGTTATGTATGATCGCGAAGCTCAAGGCCTATATTTTTGTAATCGAGGAGCTTGGAGTCCAATTGCTTCGAAAAATCAAGAGCAAGGAAAAGGTGAAAACCTTGGGCAAGCACCTATGAATACGCAAAAATTTGCTAGACAAGAACAGTTTGTTATCAGGCCATCAACAGACAGTTTTCTTTGTACTCAAAGTGAAAATTTCCCGAAAAGCTATATCTGTAGCAAACAAGATAGGCTTCTAAAGAAAGCAAACAAGCATCAAGCTGATACTGTCCTAACAAAAGGGCATTAAGTTTTTTTTATGACTCACTCGTTTCGGGTGGGGCTATGGTTTTTGTATTAAGTGCCAAGGCATGAATTTCTTCTTTCATCCACTCACCCAAAGCCCTATAGACCATTTGGTGCTGTTCAACCAAGCTTTTTCCTGTGAACTGAGAGGTAGCTATGTCTACTTGCCAATGGTCTCCTCCTCCTGTTAGGTCTCGAGCTTGGACCTGAGCATCGGGAAAATTCTCTAAAAGTTTGCTTTCTATTTGAGACGCGTCCATATTCCTCTCTTTTGGTTAAATTGGCTGTTCATTTTGCTAAGTCAACATAAAACGTTTACAGCTTATACTCAATATTAACAAGCTCCTCACATGTATATATAGACGGAAATGCTTCTATAGTTAAGCTTATGATGCTTATTCGACTGATTTTGGGAGGGGAACTTTTGTTAGTGAACGCGCTTTTTCGAGAAAAGAGCGATATTCTGCTGTTGTTTTAATCCAGCCGAAATCTTCGTGATAAATAGCAATTTCTAGTTCTTTTGTAAAATTTTCAGAATCTGCTAGCATTTCACCAAGGACCAAGGCTGAGCGATCGGAGTCGCGTTCTATAGCATAGCAACGGGCTAGCAGGAGCATAGCACGTTTCATGTAGTCAGCAATGAGGTCTCCACTTAATTTATTTGCTTTGGCCCTAACCTTTTCCAGATGCGGGATTGCTTGGGAACACTGTTGACCATCTAAGTAAAGAGATAAGCCGAGTAGGTAAGAGTCCGTTGGTTCTAAAAAGATCCCTTTGTTAATTGCTGCAATGTAGGCCCTTATGCTGGGTCTATACTGCTTTTCCTCAAATTGCTCTCTTGCCTCCAGAACATCTGAATTGGCCGCAGAAGAAGATGCGCTCTTAGCCCTTGATTTAACTTTTTGTGCGTTCGCAGCTTTAATTGGCTTCAAGAGGTAGTTTGTTGGCAAGAGGCAAGGAGCAGTGATAACACCGTTGCAACAGATTGATCGGATTCTTCCGAGAAGTTTCTTCTTCATAAATATTTCTGTCTCGCATTGCCCATATTCTTTTTTTATAAAAACTTGAATTTCCTGCCCTAACAAAGCAGCTCTGTCGTTGAGGGTGGTGTCAATTGCTTTTGAACCGATTACCATACCGCTTACCAAACTTCCTGAATGGGACCCTAAACTATTTGTCACCGTTTCTTGGTCATAGTGTTCATAAAATTCATGTGGAACAGTATCAGGCTTTGAAAAGTATTCTAATGGTTTGATAGTTGTGCAACTGTTTATCTTAATCTCTAGTAGGCCCTGTATGTTGCCAATACATTCAGCTGATAGCTTGGTACAGGTCAGGAAAAAGCATGAGTGCATTGCGATCAGGCATGTCACCAATTTCATTTAAGGCCTCTATATCAAAAAGAACTTACTGAAAATTTCTATTTGAAATAAACGGTTCACTCTATTCATATTCATACTTTGATCTCCATATTCTACTTCGGCAAGCATGGCTATAAAATTTACCTAATGCAAAAAATAATGATTTCAAGCGGAACTTTTTGAAAATGATTCATCGATGGTTCACATAAAGCTAGAGAAGCTAATGTATCTTACATACCATTCCGAATGCCTTTGTAAGATATGACAGTCTGAAGATCGGAATGCCGTTCAGCGCATTCCCAAGTAAGGAAAGAAAGGTCATGAATATGAGGTGCATTTCAACACTCTTAAATTGTTTCTTTTTGTTGTTCAGCCTGATGCTTTGGTCTTGCGCTTCAGGAGATGGAAGTCAGCAAGCAGATGAACAATTTGAACAGGAAGATGAGCAGTTTGCACAGGATCAAGAGGATGACTACGATCAAGAAGAAGATGTGGCAGAAGGTGGAGAAGTGGATGAAGAAGGAATGGAAGAATATCAAGATGCGAATGATCTTTCGAACCAAACTATGGAAGAAGAAGGGGCTGGAGAGTATGACGACGCCAATTTGGATACTGCCAACGAATTAGGAGAGGGGCTTGGAGGACTTGAACAAGGAAATCAAGCTCTAACTGATGATACTCTTGGTAACGACCTTCAAGGCTCTTATGATGGCAACCTAAACCCCCTTGCTACAGAAGTTGCGTCAGTCCCATCCATGGGAGATGCTCCTGCTGATAGTTCTGATCGGGTGGTGCGCTTTGTTACTGCGGATGGAACTCCAGTCTATGATCGACCAGACGCTGGAGCCTCAAGCTTATCAACTCTTTATCAGGGCGACCCTCTTGTGGTTTCAATCCAAGGAGAATGGGCAGAAATCACGTCAGGACGTTATGTTATGACTTCTTCTTTGTCAGAGAAAATGATTCCTCGTCCTCAGGGCGAATCTCCATGGAACCCTCCTGCTGGACCGCAGCCATAGTAGGTATCCTTTGTAGTTCTTCCTCCTTGAATCCTGCGATATGATCGTGAAGAGAATATTGTCAAGGAGGTGTCTTTGAGTCAATCCACCACTCATAAATTACCAGGTGTTCAAGCTTTATCTGCCTGGGGCAGTTATGTTATTTTTTGTGCTGAAACCATGCGGAGAGTTTTTTTTCCACCAGTATCCATTAAGCTTTTGGTCAAGCAGATGGAATTTGTTGGGGTCAACAGTTTTTGGGTTATTGTCTTAGCGTCTATTATGATCGGTGCAGTTTTTGGTATCCAATTTGGCTCGATCTTCAGAATTTTTGGGGCTGAATCGATGATAGGAGCTGCGGCTTCATTTGCATTGTCGAAGGAGTTAGCTCCAGTGATAGGATCTTTTCTAGTTACAGGCCGATCTGGGTCTGCTATGGCTGCCGAAACCGCAACTATGAAAGTGAATGAGCAAATCGATGCTATGAAAGTTATGGCTGTGAATCCAATAGGTTATTTAGCTTCACCAAGAGTCTTGGCTTCCATGATCATGATGCCGCTTTTGTGTAGCTTTTTTACAATATGCGGTATTATGTCGTGTTTTGTTATTGGCGTTGTTATTTTCGATGTTGATGTGGGAATATTCATCGAAAAAATAAGATGGATTAGCAAGCCAATACACATCATACAAGGTCTGCAAAAAGCAGTTATTTTTGGTGCAATTTTTTCAACTGTTGGTTGCTATAAAGGATTTAATGCTGGTGGTGGTGCTAAAGGCGTCGGTAAGGCTACAACGGAGGCTGTGGTCATTTCTCTCGTAGCAATTCTTCTAGTAGACTTTCTAATAAGTTACTACCAACTAGAGGATGTGTTCTAGACTTCAGCTCGCAAAATTTCGATGATGGTATTGGTAGAGTTGTTGAGTTGAAGCAGTTTTTGTTGATCTATAATCTCATTCGCTGCATCATTTAATGCCTTGATTTCTAATAGTAACTTGTCCCCTGACAGCTCTCCTTCTCTCAATACCTTGGCCCAGCCTTCTTTGGCAAAGCTATTGGCATTCGAGATTTGATCTCCTCGGCTTCCAGCTTCTAGTGGGATCAATAGCATTGGTTTATGTAAAGCCAAGAATTCAAAAATTGAATTAGCTCCGGCACGTGCAACTACTAAGTCTGTCACGGCAAAAATATCCTTAAGTTCATCACTTAGGAATGTAAAAGCTTTGTAGTCAGGGTTCTCGAAATCGATCCCCTTTCCCTTACCAGTGATATGGATGATCCGATACTCTTCGACTAGACTTGTAACACAAGCTTTAAGAGCCTGGTTAATCTTCATTGCTCCCAAGCTACCACCCATGAACAATAGTACCGGCTTCAGATTATCTGGAGCAAAGCCACATAAGCGAAAGCCGTTTTCACGGTTACCAGCAAATAGTTCTTTACGAATGGGAGTGCCTGTAAAAATAGCTTTCTGAGGCGGTAAGTGTTTTTCAGTTTCAGGAAAAGAATATAGAATCTTTTTGGCAAATCTAAGGATTATCCTATTGGCTAGGCCAGGAGTTTGGTCGGATTCATGAGTAATAACTGGAATTTTGAGTAACCAAGCTGCGAAGGTTACCGGTACACTAACAAATCCACCTTTACTAAATACTAGATTAGGCCTAATCCATAAGAGAAGCAAAAGTGATTGGATGCAACCGACTATAACCTTAAACAAGTCACTGAGGTTTTTGAGTGAAAAATACCTCCTTAATTTACCTGTTGCGATAGTTTTAAATTCAATCCCACTTTTACCTATCAAATCTCTCTCTATACCCTTTGATCCTAAATAAATAAGTTCCCATTCTTCTTGGCGTAGCAGAGGAAGTAAGGCAATGTGTGGAATCACATGTCCTGCAGTGCCTCCACCAGTTAAAACTATTCTTTTGCGTTTGTTGATCATTTTTACAACTCCAAGGCGCCAATAAATTTTTTATTATGCAAAATGGCATGCAACGGTGTGAGGCTTTTTAGCAGTGCCTAAATCACGTAATTTAGGGGCTTCCTGTTTGCAGCGTTCGGTTGCTAAGGGACATCGTGTGTGGAAGTGACAACCTTTCGGTGGGTTCATGGGGCTTGGAACATCTCCTACTAAAACTTTTTTGTGAACGGTTCGTCTTGATTCGTCAAAATTCGGGATGGGTATAGCATTAATCAAAGCTTGGGTGTATGGGTGCAAAGGGTGAGCATAAAGTTCCTCGCTTTCAGTGTATTCAACAATTCTACCAAGGTACATGACTGCGACATAATGACTAATATGTTCGATGACAGCTAAGTCATGAGCAATAAAAAGGTAAGATAAGCTAAATTTTTTCCGTAAATCAGATAGTAGGTTTAAGATCTGAGATTGAATAGATACATCTAGTGCACTTACCGGCTCATCTGCAATAATCAAACTTGGCTCTAGTGCTAACGCTCTGGCTATTCCAATTCTTTGTCTTTGACCTCCGGAAAATTCATGAGGATACCGATCTTGTGCTTCTGTGTTCAAACCTACTAGTTCAAGAAGTTGCTCTAGCTTTACTTGTTGTTCTTTCTTGCTACCGATATTATGAATGATAAAAGGTTCCTTCAAAATGGATCCGACCGTCATCCGAGGGTTGAGAGAAGAAAAGGGATCCTGGAAAATAATTTGCATATTGCGACGTTCACTGCGCAGTTTTTTCATAGGTAAAGTGCTGATATCTTTTCCATTAAAGATTATTTTACCGCCGCTTGGTTCGTAAAGTCGTAGTGCCGTCTTTCCTAAAGTCGATTTACCACAGCCTGACTCTCCTACTAAACCAAGAGTTTCTCCTTTTCTGATCTTGAGGCTGACTCCATCGACGGCATACACTTGGCTTATAGTTTTACTAAAAAATCCACCCTTGATTGGAAAGTACTTCTGGAGGTTTTGCAGTTCCAGTAAAGTCTCAGACATGAATTAATCCTTATTGTAGAGTAAGCATGAAACTTCTCTTTCGTTTGCTATTTTGATGGGTTTGGGATTCACTTTGCCGCATTCAGGCATTGCTTTAGGGCAACGATCCTTAAAGCGGCATCCCTGAGGGAGAGCATTTAAGCTGGGAACCATTCCCTTAATTGTTGAGAGTTTGCTTTGGTGTTGGCCTAGCTTAGGTATTGAGTTAAGTAGGCCTTCCGTATATGGGTGCTTAGGATCTTGAAAAATATCTTTAACTGGTGCTTTTTCTATTATCTGCCCAGCATACATCACGAAAACATAGTCACAAAGTTCAGCTACTACCCCCATATCATGGGTAATCATCAGAATCGCCATTCCCATGTCTTTTTGCAGATTAACCATAAGAGAGAGAATCTGGGCTTGAATTGTAACATCTAGCGCAGTGGTAGGTTCATCGGCAATTAATAAATGTGGCTCGCAGGCAAGTGCCATGCTGATCATGATCCTTTGGCGCATCCCCCCAGACAATTGATGGGGATATTCTTTTATGCGTTTTTCGGGAGCAGGAATATTAACCAGTTTCAGCATTTCGATAGATTTTTCAGTAGCTTCCTTGGTATTCAGTTTTTGATGAATTTTAAATACTTCATTCATTTGGTTGCCAATAGTAAATACAGGATTAAGGCTTGTCATGGGTTCTTGAAAAATCATACTAATTTCATTGCCGCGGATCTTGCGCATATCCTCTCGAGAAAGGCTTTGTAAATCTTGACCTTTATAAAAAACCTTACCTGATTCGATATACCCTGGGGGTGATTCGATTAATCGTAGAATTGATAATGCGGTCACACTTTTTCCGCAGCCAGACTCTCCAACAATTGCAACTGTCTGTTTTTCTTTAATGTTAAAACTTATCTGATCTACTGCTTTTAAGCTGCCATAATCTGTCTTAAAAGAGGTAACTAAGTCTTTGACTTCTAACAAACTTGCAGTCACATTTTCACCTATGGATTTTCTTGTGATAAAAAGGGGAGCTGATCTTCAATTGAATAATATTCGTCTATTGCCCTAACAATATCGCATCTAGCGCCAACCGAAAAGTGTACTCCATGTTTAAAAACCTGCCTAAAGAAATCAATCCTTTGTCTCTTCGTTGGGTCAGCGATGACTATTTCAACCCATCCCGAATCTTCCATTACCATGCTTGGGAAGCATTCCCATTCTCTAGCTTGGTCGAAGGGAATGTTCTTTCTGGCTTTGGTGCCGGAGGTGTTTGAAAATATTGTGTAAACTCGATCCATTTTTAAGTGGTTTGCCAAGAGGTCGGCAAGCATACCTTCTTCAAAAATATGGGTTTCTAGTAGTCCATGAAATCCAGAAATTTGCCATTTTTCGCAGTATTTACGTACCATCTTACATGTAGACTGGGAAATATTTCTGTTATGTGTTAGCAAATCGAAAATATCATGCATCATTATTTTCCCAAATAAGAGTGTGTTCATCAGGCATATCTAATCTACTTTTTGTATCATTTATGTTTATACACCAGTTGATCTTTCCCGTTTTGATGCCCCAGAATTGATTCCATTGCAAGAGAGCGCAAGCTTCATAGTTTCCTTTTTTTGATCTTTGAAAAGTGATATCAATTTTTCTTGATGATTCTGAAATATAAACAGTGCTACTTTTTCGGTTAGCTTCCCTTTTATAAATCATCTCACGCCAAGAAATCGGAAATTTAGCCTTCAGCAGGCAGGGCGCCTCTTCCGGTTTTAAGCCAACCATTAAGCCATTTACCTCCCAAAACCCTTGGGAGTTTACAGTTAGATCTGGAATCTTTCTCAATAACTTTCCCTCTTGTCTAAAAGCTGGAGGTGACTTGTCCCATTTGAGATCTAGGAGAATCATTCCAAATGGATCGCTGAGCTGGGTTTGCCAAGTTATTTGCTTTGATGCTATCCAATCAAGCCTTCCTTCTGCTAGAGGAGCCTTTTCCTTGAGCCAGATAATTCTACCTCCCCCTTCAGATGGGTAGCATTTATCGAAAAAACTGAGATGAGACTTGGAAAGCGGAATTTTTTCTATAGGCTCTACAGCCTTAAAATCGACGCAAGAAGACATAAAGAAGGAGTAAAGTAAAAAGCATGAAATTTTAACAGAAGTTTTTCGTATCCTAATTGAGATCATTGATTTTATCTTTAACTCGCTTGGAATCAGCTTCATCTAAGTTGCCTTTTAGTGCTTTTTGATAAAGCTCTAGCGCTTTATCCTTTTGTTCAATAGCTAAATATGCGTCCGCAAGGTGTTCTAAGATGACACCTTCATTAGGTAAGAGGGACACAGATTTTTGCAGGTATTTAATAGCTTGTTTATATTTACCCTGCATGTAATAGACCCACCCTAAAGAGTCGAAGTAATAACCATCATTTGGCTTCAGTATCAAAGCTTGTAAAATGAGCTTTTCAGCTTCTTCGAGATTTTCTCCACGTTCAGCATACAGATACCCAAGGTAATTATAGGCACTGCTGAATTGTGGATCTTTGGCAATGACTTCTTTCATGGTTTCAATACATGCTTCGTAATCTTTAGATTTTTCTTCATAGACACCTCGCATAAACAATAACCTTGTTTTAAGCTGGTATCTCTTATATCCCTTTTGCAACACCTGAATAGCCTGCTCAAATTCATCAAGATCGCCAAAAATATTTGCAGCTAAAATATATAGCTCCCATGAAGCGTATTTGTGATCTAATATCTCATTAATGACTTCAATGGCTTTTTTATATTGCTTTTGCTCCCTGAGAATTTGACAAATTTTATATTGAGCTGGGATATAGTAGTCAGACTCTTCGGGGACAATTTTGTATTGCTCTATAGCTTGATTCTTGTTTCCTAGACGCTCGTAACTCATCCCCGAGAAAAACACTAATTGAGCTGAATGGGGATTGCGATTCACTAGTTCTTTTAGCAATTTTGAGCCTTCGGCAACTCTTTTCAGTTCCCAAAGGAGAAAAACTCTTTGAACTTGTAAGCTAGTTAAGCCAGAAAGTCTTGGTTTTTTAACCAATTGTTCCACTTTGTTAAGAGCATTATCTAAACTCCCAAAGGTTTTTAGGAGTAGGATTGTCCTTGAAACAATTTCTTCATGTTTAACATTGCGGCGGAAAAACTGGATATATAAGTTTAGTGCCTTTTTAGGTCTGTTGTTTTTTTCTGCAAGATACGCATATAAAATTACCAGCTCAGGGTTGTTATTTTGCAGACTATGCGCTTTATCTACTGCTCTTAACGCCTTCTTATAATTCTTCTTATGTAGATAGATTCTGCTCAATAAAGACCAGCCAAATACTGATCCTGGGATTTTTTCAACTAGTGATTTTGCTGCTTGTAAGGATTTCTCTAGCTGTCCCTTCTTCTGATAAATGCTTACCAGCTGGATAAAAGCTTTTTCATATCTAGGGTTCAGTTTTAATGCGAGTCTTGTTTCCGCTAGTGCATCATCATATTCCTTGTATTTGATGAGCAATTCGCCAAGCAAAAGATGTAAATAAGCAGACTTTGGATAGAGAAGAGTCATTTTTTTTGCGTGGAGCAAAGTTTCTTGGCCCTCAGATATTCTCGTCTCAGTACCGAGGTATTTTTCCGCAAGAAACTCTACTGGATCTAACTGGTATGCAGCTTTGTAGAGGTCTAAAGCTACTTTTAAGTCGCCTTTCATTGCCGTATATTCGCCGACCAAGTAATAGTAGCCAGCGCTTGCTTGTCTTTGTGCTTGGCTCCACATGCTCGGAGGGAGTCTGTTAGGGTCTATCGCAGTCCTGTTGTCCAGTTGGTCAAACTGGTCTTCGTTAAGTGTTGTCTCATTCTGGGTCTGGCAAGCAAGCGTTGTAAGCCAGCAGAATATTATGGTCATAATTCGCTGCAAATTTTTCACCTTTGTAATCCTAAGAAGCCTCCATACTTACTTCATAATATTACAGTGATATGGACATTTTTGAGCATCATTTATTTTTGCCCAGCAGCTAGTATACCAAGGTGGTCATCGTAATAAGGAAAGCAAAAATGGGTTCCGCACTTGCTAATAATTTTGTCTAATTGCCCGACTTCATTATAAAAAACTTCTACTAAGGCTAAGCCTTTTGCTGGTGCAGTCATCCCTGCTAACTTCCGCTCCAAGCCGCCAGCAAGCAAATTTCTGATGCTCCCAGGGGGAAGGTGGCCCTGCATAACTGCGACTAATGTGCCTACCATTATCCGCACCATTTGCTTGAGAAAACCCTCGCCAGTGATCCAAATATCGATCATTGGACCACGCTCATCACATTTCACGTCGAAAATCTTGCGGATTGTAGTCTTGGCATCAGAATCTTTATTGCAAAATGCATTAAAATCATGAGTTCCGATAAAGTCTGCCGCCTCTTTAGCTAATAGCTTTAGGTCTATTGATTGATGTACAGGCCACACAAAAGATTGGGTAAAAGGATTAAAGCACCTTCCTTGCCAGAGACGGTATCGGTATGCTTTTCCTTTCGAATCAAAAATCGGATCGAAAAAATGGTCTACTGGGCAAAGCTTTTGGATACCAATTTCTATGGGTGTGAGAGCATTTAAACTAAGTAACCATCTAGGTGAATAAGGAACCTTTGTACGAAAAAGTGCTACTTGGTGGTGGGCATGTACTCCACTATCGGTTCGGGAAGCCCCCCTAACTCTGAGATCATGGTTTAAAAAAGTTCTTAAGGCTTTCTCTAAGTGATCTTGTATCCCGTTTTTGGAAACCTGTGATTGGAAGCCGTTAAATGGTGTTCCGATGTAGGAAAGGTCAATACGGTAGGCTTGCCCTTCAGTTTTTACAAGGTCTTCCTGAATTTTTATTCTATCTTGGCTTCCCATAGTATTTTTTCCAAAAGGTGGGTTTTTATGGAGCGGTCTTAAAGGTAAAAGCCAGGCCAATGTTCCGATGTGCAAACGAAATATCGTTGGAATCTTGCTGTGCAATAAGCAGTTTTCCACCAAGTTTGTTAACGACTTCAAAATAAGGAGACAAGTAAATCGCTCCCAAGCCCATGCTACGCTTCATAGAACCTACGTTCTTTTCCTCCAATTTATTCAACAGAAAATTCAAGGAAACTCCGGCAACAATTCCATTGTTCCAGCCAGTATTAACGATGCTTTTATTTGCTGTAGAATTGCTTGACTTAGAACTTGGTGTACTTACAGCATTAAGTGCTGATGAGCTAGTGGGTTCGCCACTTGTCGGGCTACTTTGTAGCCTCACTTCTTGGTAGAATAGTTCTTCGTAACCCAGCCAAAAATCTACAGATAGAAAGGAACCTGTTCCAAAGGGTTTAAAACTCGCAGTTAATAAAATTTGATAAGGAATCATAGTTAAACTAAGTTTTCCTTCTGCATCTTGCAATTCACCAGGATCAGGGTCGCTTACATTGGGATTGACTTTTTGTTTTCCTCCGATATTGACGTAGGACAACTGTCCTCCGATTCCTAAATTAAGGAAACTGGTTGCGAAGTACTGCCAGTCAGAACTCATGCTAAATTGCAAAGGAGAGCTTCCGTAAAATGCCTCAAAATAATTGACTTCGGGGAAGCTTACTTTCGAGACTCCTATTCTCAAATTGTAATGATTTTTTTTTGAAGCATAACCATTATTTACATTCCCGGTGGCATCTGATTCTATTCCGTTCAGCTTTCCATATGAGTCCGGGTTTTCTTCATTTAAACGAGTCACTCCAGAAGCTATGCTTGAGCAAGCCATTACTGTGAGGCAAGCCATTACTTTAAGCTTATATTTTTTCATTATGACCTCTTTTCAGCAGAAGACATGTTTCTTAATAGCAACTCTAGAATTTGTACAGCATTAGTAGCAGCCCCTTTTTTGAGGTTATCAGCTACATTCCAAAATTGAATCCACTCTGAACGTGACTTACCGAAGAGGCTTCTAAGTCGTGATACGAAAACCCCCTTTTTGCCAGTGCAGTGGAAAGGGCTGGGTAAGTCGGCTTGGGATGTAGAATCATTGAAATCCAAGCCTGGAGCTTCTACAAAAACCCTTTTGATTTCTTCCAAGTCTACTTCTTGCTCAAGCTGGATATTGATTGCTTCGCTATGACAAGCGAAAACCGGGACCCGAGCAGTTGTAGCAAGTATCGGAAGCTTGGGCAGATCTAAAATCTTATGGGTCTCATTTACCATTTTTAGTTCTTCTTCACAGTTTTTCCCACTTTCAAAAGAACCGATTGCCGAAAGAACATTAGATGCAATGGGTTGCGGATATAATTCATGGGATGGAGTCTCAAACTTAAGGTAGTTTTGCAGTTGTTCAGAAAGCTCTTTGATCCCCTTTTGACCGCTCCCTGATACAGACTGGTAGGTTGCCACCACGATCATCTTTAACCCAAATTTTTCTTTTAGGGGGTTTACTGCGACAAGCATTTGAATGGTTGAACAGTTAGGATTTGCAATGATTCCTTGCTTGAATCCTTTCAAAACAGCACCATTAACTTCTGGGATAAGCAAAGGAACATTTGGGTCCATTCGGAAAGCACTACTATTGTCAATCACAACAGCACCCTGTGAGCTTATAGCTGGGCTGTGAGTTTTTGAGAATGTGCCTCCAGCACTCATAAGGATATAATCACAGCCCTTAACATTCTCTAGACTATAGGCTCTAACTTTTAGGGATTGTCCACGGAAAGCTATGGTCTCGCCCTCCGATCGAGGAGAAGCGAACAGCTCTACTTTTGCATCATTTGGAACCGAGCTTTCTGCTAACTCATCAACCATTTCACGTCCAACTGCACCAGTTGCACCAATAACTCCGATCCTCACGGTACTCCTCCTTAAGTTGATTTTCAGTCCCTTGATTTAGGTTCCATAAAGGTTCCCTCTTCGTGAGGTTGGAAAATTTCGTCATCGTCGGTAGGTTGTTTCCAACCCACTACCCACTCAAAAATCCCACTCATGGCATAAAGAAAGAAAAATAAAAAACCAAATAGTGGCGGTTTATATGCTACCAACCCAAAGGTGACCACCAACAAAGCAAGAAACCTAAATGGTTTAATACCTTTGATTTTGAAAGATTTATGGGACCTATAAGCTACATTGCTCACCATTAAAAAGGCCAACAAAGGTGCCATAATTAGGAAGAAACCTTGTCTTACTTCTTCGCTTGAAAAAAAACCATATATTTGCCTCATCACCCAAAGCTGTTTTCCTTCAGCATCATCCACATCTGCCATAAAGCCAACAAAGCAGGCTACAACTCCAGCTGCCATGGGGATTGGAAGCCCGGTAAAATCACCTTCAGCCTTGCCTATTGAACTTTGAACATTAAATCTAGCAAGGCGTAGGGCACCACATGCTAAAAAAATAAAACAAAAAATCCACCCAATACGACCAAGACCGTGGAGGCTATATTGGTACATCATTATTGCTGGGGCAAGTCCGAAAGAAATTAGGTCGCATAGGGAATCATACTGTACACCGAACTCACTGGTTCCATTTGTTAGCCTAGCAACTCGTCCATCGAGGACATCAAAAATTGCTGCTAAAAGGATTGCTCCTGCAGCCCAGCCAAAGTCTCCTTGCATGGATTTTACGATTGAAAAATACCCGAAGTATAAATTCCCCGAGGTTAATAGATTAGGAAGGATGTAAACGGCACCACCAATTCGTGGTCTAATTGACTTTTTCATTATTTAATAAAGCCCCCTTTTTCTGTGCTTCTAGACGTTCTTCTGCTGTAGATTTTCTTAAATAATTAGGAGTTGGAAACTGCTTACTCCAAGCATTGATTTGATTATTAATAGCAAGTTTAAGCATTCCGTAAACACCCGCTTCTAGCAATTGAGAAGGAGTGAGGCTAACCTGCTCTATACCTTGTGTACTCAAGTAAGCTTGCATTTTATCCCACTGTCCTGCCCAATAAATTCTTGCAGATGTGGAGAGCTTTAATAGTGAACCGTATGGGCCTTCATCATGCTCAGCTTGTACGAGGCTAGTTTTTACTTTACCACTTAGAGGCTCCATACAAGCCATATATCCATGGGTTTTAGTACTAGGTAGAAAAACAATTAAGGGCTGATTCTTGCCGTCTCGTTCACTTAGATGGTATGCAGTTGCAGCTAAAGATGAAACTGCTTGCCATTCGATTTCTGGGTTTGCGATGCCAAGACCATACGCCCAAGATAAACCAATTTTTATTCCAGTGAACGAGCCAGGTCCATTTGAAACCAAGAGCTTGCTGATATCTCTAGAATGAAGCCCGGTCTCCTTTAAACCTTGCTGGTAAAGTTGAGAGAGCATGACAGCAGAACCATACTGCTGCGGGTGACTGTACTTCCACTTTAATTCTTTACCTGCGCCAAAGTCACATATGGCGAGGCTAACACCTAACATACTGGTGTCGATTAATAGACCTAGGCTCATACCAAAACAACCTTAATACATAGATAGTTGGGGACCTTTTGGAACTCTATATAGTGGGGGAAAATCTACTAACTGATAACAGATAGACTGTGGTTTTATTCAAACATTCCCGTCACCCCACGGAGCATCGATGCCCAAAAACGGCTCAGATCATTATACGTGGCTAAAACAACTAACGCCATAATCATCACAAAACCAATGCGCTGAAAATTCTCCATAGCTACTTCGCTTAGCGGCTTGCGCCTCACACCTTCGGCAAAAACCAAAAGAAGTTGGCCTCCATCCAATGCTGGTATTGGGAAGAGGTTGAGCATCCCCAGGTTTATACTGATAAGAGCCATGGTCGTAAAGAAGACCTGCCAGCCAGCTTCAGCCGCATCACCCGCAACCTTAGCTATCAACATTGGGCCACCAAGAGCTTTTAAAGGTAAGTTACCAGTGATCAGTCCAGCAATGGCACCAACAATAGCACCTGATTTTTCTGCAGTCTCTTTGAATCCATACCAAAGTGCAGAGAAAGGATTAGAGTATTCTTCTATATACGGTGGAGGAGCTTGTGCTTGACCCCAAAACACAGCATTAAACTGGTAATAAATATCTTTCCCTGCTGCTTTTTGCACTTCCACAGGTTTTAAAGGGGCTTCAACTTCAACTTCCTCGCCTTCTCTTAAGACCTTAATACTGATTTTCTCACTCTTGTTGTCTTGGAAGGTCTCCATCAATGTAAATATATTGTCAACTTCATGGCCATTGACAGCTAAAATATGGTCACCTTGCTTAATATTGCCATCAAGAGGCGGTCTAGGGCTGGCAACGGTGATTTGCGCATCTCGTAGACCGAGCAAACGAGCTAGGAATTGCTGTCTGGCAGAAGAGCCAGTGCTAGCATCAAGTTTTGCCTGGTTTTTTTCTTCATACCAAGGTTTCGTACTTAATTTTATAAGCTTTTCGGTTTCTTGCTGTTGCTTTTTTTCACCTGGAACAGGAGCTTGATTCAGTGTTAATTGCAAGCTTTTAGAATTGCCCTTATAAGCTTTATCTAGAGCTGTTAGTAAGTTGGGCCAAGTATTGATAGTTATTTCTTCACTTAGTTGGCCATCAGGCTGAGCAAAAGTCAGCTTATGGACTTGATCTCCTACCTTGAGGTTTGAATCACTGTGCTCAGGTAGAGTCAGAGTTTTGGCAAGGGGCAAGGGAGTCAAGATTGGAGGAACTAGTCCGAATGAGATTCCAATGCGACCTTGTTTGACTTTTTCTCCCATTATATTTTCGGCTTCATGGACCTGAGGTGTGACCTGTAAGGATATGGTCTCACCTTCTCGCATTACGGAAATTTTCAGAGGCTTGCCATGAGACTGAGAAACTTCTTCCCGCAACTCATTCCAGCTATTGATAGCTTGATCACCGATTGAAATCACATGGTCTCCAGATTGGAAGCCAGCTGTGTCAGCAGGACCTCGTGGCATAACCATGCCAATGATGGAGGGCGGGTGCTCGATTCCGACGGAAGCGTTAATAGTATAAATACCCATAGCCAGTAACAAGTTTGCAGCAGGTCCGGCCATAATAGTTGCAGCGCGTGCCAATACTGAAGCACGGTACATTTCTTTGCCTTTAAACCTTTCAGGAACCTCCTCGGACTTTAAGGCTCCTGCAAATTTTACGTACCCTCCCAAAGGAAGTGCACAAAGCTTGTATTCGGTACCTTCGTGTTCAAACCCAAAGATTTTAGGTCCAAATCCGATTGAATATATTTCTACACCGATACCAAATAGTTTACCTACTAGGAAATGTCCTGTTTCATGAACAAAAACAAGCACTGCAATAAAAAATAAGACAGCTAGGACGGGGTTGGAGGCCAAAAACGACATTAAAAAGTGCTCCTTTAAACCGCGATAATTTTGTAGGTATAAAGTATTAACCAGCAGATTGGTGCGGCAAATAACACAGAGTCTACTCGATCGAGAAATCCGCCATGTCCTGGAAAAATGCTCCCGGAATCCTTCACTTCAGCAAATCTCTTAAAAGAGCTTTCCACTAAATCTCCCATGACTCCTGCAATTCCACCAACTACTGCTAAAATGACCATCAGCCACCATGGACCTAGCGAAAAATCGAAAATGGCATTTATACTCAGAACCCCAACAATACTGGCCAATAATCCGCCAAAAACTCCTTCCCAGGTTTTCTTCGGCGAGAACCTCGGCGCTAGTTTGTGCTTACCCAAGTGTTTGCCAGCAAAATAGGCGCCCGTATCACCCATCATAACAATGGAGAGTAGTAGAAGTACATAAGAGGCATGCTCACCCATTAAATATAGGTCCCATATGGTTAGCCAAGGAAGGCAACCATAGCATAAGCTTATTAAAACACAAGTTATCCTTATAATGGACTGATCTATGTTTGGGCCTGTAAAAGTTCCCACTAGAATGACTAAATTCATGACGGCAATGATCCCACCGCGCTCGGTTCCTGAAAGATCCAGCATGGTCGATACAGAAAACATCAGACAAGCAGCAGACAGGCAGAACCAAGTCCACACATGGGTGTACTCTAAATCGCTGGTGTTGTTTGGATGAAACTTCCGAATAAAGGCTGGGTATAGCATCTTACCAATCTCGTAAACCGAGAAAGCAACACTAAGGAGAAAAACAATGCATACATAAAGTGGGGGCAGTGTAATAAGACTGGCAAGAAGTAGGGGCAGGCCGATGGCGGCTGTAAGAACTCGGTGCTTTAACATATACTTAAACCTTCGGCTGCTATTATTTACCAATTAGTCTAAATAGGAGCCTGGACTGATTCAACTAAGCCGAATCGACGTTTCCTATTATTATAGGATTGTATGGCATCCAAAAAATGCTGACGCCTAAAGTCCGGCCAATACACGGGTGAAAACCATAGTTCACTATAAGCTATTTGCCAAAGCAAAAAATTTGAAATGCGTTGTTCACCACTTGTGCGGATTAATAGGTCAGGGTCTGGGATTGCTTTGGTAGAAAGATGTTGGCCAAAAAGATCAGGGTCAATTTCACTAAGCTCGATCTCGCTATTCTTGACCTTTTCGGCAATGCTTCGGCATGCTTCACTAATTTCGGTGCGTGCTCCGTAGCTGAGGGCTATAGTAAGGTTTAACCCATCATTTTTATTAAGATAGTTGACTGTTTCTTGAACAAGTTTTCGGGTCTTTGCGGGAAGTTTTTCCAAGTGACCAATGGTTTTTAGGCACACATTCTTTTCAAAAAGTTCTTTGCGCTCTCTGACTACGAAGGTGTCAAGCAAAGCCATAATACCTGTAATTTCCGACTGTGGTCTTCCCCAATTTTCTTCGCTAAAGGCATACAGAGTTAGAAATTTTATTCCAAGCTCTCCTGCGGCTTTTACCACTTCTCGGACGCTCTCAACTCCTTTTTTGTGTCCCCAAACTCTAGGCTTTCTTCTATCCTGCGCCCAGCGACCATTTCCGTCCATAATGATGGCCACGTGTTCTGGGAGGCCTTGAGTGAATATTTTTTTTTTAAGTTCTGTTGGTTGAGAGTCATGCAACATCTTGGTAGTTTACCTATCTTTTTAATGGTGCAACTTAATTTTGCTATCATGAGCAATTTTTACTGATTGCCAAGCCTTAAACAGCTAAAACTTTTATTTATTAATACCTTATGAGGCTTTTGTGGATACATCACAATTAAAAAAAGACCGCGGTACTCTGTTTATGTTGTCCAATCACATAGGTAATGAACGTGACATCCCAGCGCGTTCCTTAATCGCACTTACAACAGCCGACCTACTTGTTTTCGAAGAAGATCGTCCAGCTCGATTAGCACTAAAAGCAGCAAAGGTACATCGAGAATATCTCAAATTTTCGGAACATATTCAAAAAGAAACCTTAGAGCAAGTATATAATTATTTGAAAAAAGGAAAAAGTGTTGCGTATATGAGCGATCAGGGATGTCCTTCTCTCGCAGATCCAGGCCGCTCAATTCTACAGGTGGCTTATCAATTAAATGCTCCTATCCGGGTCATTCCAGGTCCCAGTTCTGTGACAGCTGCTATATCAGCTTGCCCCTTTGATTTATCTTCATACTTCTATGCAGGATTCCTACCGAGGCAAAGTGATAAACGGATGGCGAAAATTAAACAGTATGCATCTATGGGGCAGGCTTTGATTGTGCTTGATACCCCTTACCGTTTGAAAGCTTTACTTTCAGCCTGCAAAGATATTTTTCCGAAGAAAAGAGCTGGTTTTCTAGCAGTAGATGTCACCGGGGAGGATGAAGTTTACTTTTGTGCCCCTCTGGAAGCTTTAGAAATTCAGGCGAAGCACCTGAGCCATAAAAAACTAAACTTTGTGCTCATCATTGATGGAGTCGGAAACAGGGTGGAGAGCAAGAAGACACATCGTTAATTGGTGGTGGTGTCTTCCTCTTGCTCATATGGGTCTAGTGGCTTTGGAGGGCTTTGAGTTCCTACATAAGGCTTTGAGGCAATATAAAATGGTTTTGCAGAAAACCATAAAACCTTTGCTACAGCTAAAACTGGGATTGCAAGCAGTACGCCCCAGAAGCCGAATAGATCACCAAATGATAGGATTGAAACGATGACAAGCACTGGGTGCAGGCCCACGCGATCACCAATTACCCTAGGGGTTATAAACATGCCGTCAATGCTTTGAACTACTAAAAAAACCCCAGCTACAGCTAAAAGCTGCCCTATTCCCCGAAAGTCGGACAATATGACCATAAGGCTCAAGGTTCCACCGACGATCACATCTAAGTAATTGATGATTCTACAGGCTCCAGCAATCAGCCCTATCACGAAAGAAGCTTGTAGGCCAACGATGCTTAGACCAAGGATATAGAGCACCGCAAGAATACCAGCAACCATTGCTTGGCCTCTGATCACAGCCCTAAGAGCTTCGCTAACGCGAAAACTAAATATTCTGAAAGGCCTTAGAAGGTCTCTTGGGATTAATTGGAGAAGACGCGCCTTTATTTCCTCGTAATCTTTGAGAAGGCAAAAAGTTATGAGAGGTACCATAACAATATTGATAACAGTGCCTAATACCTGAGGTGCAGTATGCCAGATGGTCGAAAGGGCTTGGTTGACCCGATCAGAGAGATGGGTCAGGTTTTTGCTTTCCCTAATAAAATTATTCCATTCTTCAACTGTGATCACATCCCAGCTCAATAGCTGATCTCGTACCGGGGGGAGCCACTCACGTGCGAAGGTTTCATAAGTTTTAGGAGCTAACTTTAGGATGCTTACAAGCTCTAGATAGAGTGGGGGAATGATTTTAAAAATAGCAAATGTGATTGCAGCTAGAGTGGCCAGCAATAGTAGCGAGACGCTAACAACACGCGGCACTTTAAGGCGGTCTAAATGGTGAATGACTGGTAGCAAAAGGTAAGTTAGAAACAAACTAATACAAATAGGTACCAACAAAGCTTTATATAAATTTGCAAAGAATACTATGCTTAAGATTATTGCAAGGCAAAAGAATGCAAAGCGCTTTACTTGGCTCCAATTAATGTTTTCGGGGTCAAGGATGATATTCACGGGCTCACTCTTTGGATCACAAGTTTTTTACGTGTTACTGCAACAAACGCAGAAATATCAGCTTTTATCAGAGTAAGAAACTACAACAAGTCTGTGCTTGCTCATATAATCTTTTATAACAGAAATAACTTCCCAGCCAAACATCTTAAAAACCTCTGTTATCTTATCTGCTTGGGCGAAACCTATTTCAAATATTCCCAAGCCCTTCGGCTTGAGTACCATAGGACCCTTTTGAGCAAAAGTTTTATAGAACGCTAAGCCATCTTCTTCAGCAAAAAGGGCTTCATGTGGTTCATAGTCCCTAACTCCAGATTCTATATCACTAAATTCACTCCAAGCTATGTAGGGAGGGTTACTAACAAGGAGGTCAAATTTTTCTTGGGTATTCCAACTGCATGGTTTAAGTGCGTCTTTCTGAATAAAAGAGACATTCGCTCCAAGGCGGCTACTATTTTTTTTTGCCACTCCAAGAGCCTGGTGGCTGTAGTCCCATGACTCAACTGTGGTATCTACACTTTCTAAATCCAGGCTTATTGCTACGCAGCCACTTCCAGTACCAATTTCAAGAACTCTGGCGTGCTCTAAATCATTAAGGTAATTCAAGGTGGTTTCTACCAAGAGCTCGGTTTCTGGTCTGGGGATCAAGACGTTATGGTCGACAGCATAGCTGCGGCCAAAAAATTCACGTTCCCCAAGGATATAAGCCATCGGTTCATCTTGTAAGCGTCTATTTAGCAACGACAACAGCTGCTCGCATTGTACCTTACTGATGGCTTGCTCTGGATATGCGTATAGGTGGATACGGCTAACGTTTAGAGTAGATGATAATAATAGGTCTGTATCTATTGCGGAGCTTTGTATGCCAATGCTATCGAGCTTGGATTTGCAGTATGTTCTTGCTTCTCCGATGCTAGAAGCTAGCGGTAGCTGAGTCATGCTCCAGATCCTTGAGATTTAAGCAACTCCGCAGTATGGTGTGCTCCCAAGGCGTCTAAAACCTCGCCCATTGATCCATTCATGAAGTCATCTAGCTTGTAAAGGGTTAGGTTTATCCGATGGTCAGTAACTCGACCCTGAGGAAAGTTGTAAGTACGTATGCGTTCGCTGCGATCTCCTGAACCCACCTGTGATTTGCGGTCAGCACTTATTTCGGCATTCTTTTCGTTTTGAACTTTTTCGAAAATCCTGGTTCTCAGCATCTTCATGGCTTTGTCACGGTTTTTGTGCTGAGAACGTTCGTCCTGGCACTCTGCAACTGTTCCAGTAGGAATATGAGTGATTCTTACCGCGGAGTCTGTGGTGTTTACATGTTGTCCCCCGGAGCCACTTGATCGATAGGTGTCAATGCGCAAGTCAGCAGGGTTTATATCTACCTCCACTTCTTCAGCCTCAGGAAGAACTGCAACAGTGCAGGCGCTGGTATGGATTCTTCCTTGAGATTCAGTTTCCGGTACCCGTTGGACTCGGTGAACACCCATTTCAAATTTTAGCCTACTATAGACTTTTTTGCCCTCCACCAAGCAAATAACCTCTTTGAATCCTCCTTTAGCGGACTCAGTCGCGCTCATCATTTCTACACGCCAGCTTTGGTTTTCAGCATAGCGGGAATACATTCTGAGTAAGTCTCCACAGAATATACCCGCTTCTTCACCGCCAGTTCCGGCACGAATTTCAAGAATGACATTTTTGCTATCGTTAGGATCGTTAGGCAGCATTAAGAATGTCAATTTCTGCTTACTATCTGCAATTTCTTGGTTGAGCCGTTCTAACTCCTCTTTAGCAAAAGCTTTCATATCAGGATCGTCACCTTCTGCCATTTCGTCAGCTTCGGCCTTGTCTTCTATAAACTGTCTATAGACACGAAATTCTGTGACCACCTCCTCCAATTCGGCTCTTTTTTTCGTGAGCTTGGCAAACTCACTGCCCTCCAGCCCAGGCTGCATGAGAGATTGTTCTATGGAAATAAATCGTTGCTCTATATCTTCCAGTTTGTCGATCATGTTAACCTTTCTCTCAAATTCCAATTGGAAAAAGCTAATAGTGAATCAGTGTTGAGCCTAGCAAAGGAGCTTGAGTTGATTCATTCTTGCTACAAACTAAGAAAGCACGGGTTAAAACCCCGTGCTTTTTTTGGTTTGTCGAGTCTTTATGCCACCTCGAGGTAGGCGTCAAGGAAGTCAAAGCGTGCAGCAGGAAGACTACAATTACTTAGCAGCTTTCCCATATTTCTTCTGAAACTTCTCAATTCTACCAGTAGTATCAATAAGTTTCTGCTTACCGGTGAAAAATGGGTGGCAATTGCTACAAATTTCAACACTGATCTCGCTAACTGTTGAGCGGGTTTCAAAAGTGTTGCCACAAGCGCAACTAACTTTACTGACTCCATACTGAGGATGGATATTTTCTTTCATAACTCTCATTCCTTACAACTGCGGGCACGTTAAGTGCGTACCCTTAAAAAATAAAAAATTCAGGGTGTTAACCGTTCATAGACTCGATGAATTCAGAGTTGCTCTCACACTTATCAAGCTTATTAAGTAGAAAGTCCATAGAGTCCACAGGATTGAGCGGCTGAAGCAATTTACGCAAAATCCACATTCTATTCAAGACGTCTTTTGGAAGAAGTAATTCTTCCTTTCTTGTTCCTGACTTATTGAGGTCGATTGCCGGGAACATTCTTTTTTCCACCATTTTACGATCGAGGTGGAGCTCCATATTGCCCGTTCCCTTAAATTCTTCAAAAATTACTTCGTCCATTCTTGAGCCTGTATCAATAAGAGCGGTGGCGATGATAGTCAAAGATCCACCTTCTTCTATATTTCTGGCTGCGCCGAAGAAACGTTTAGGCTTATGAAGAGCATTTGAGTCTACACCACCAGAGAGGATCTTCCCTGAAGGCGGCACTACTGAGTTGTAAGCTCTTGCAAGACGGGTGATTGAGTCGAGTAAAATCACCACATCCTTTTTGTGTTCGACCAGACGCTTTGCTTTCTCGATTACCATTTCGGCAACCTGGACGTGGCGTTGTGCAGGTTCGTCGAAGGTGGAGCTGATCACTTCACCATGCACCGAGCGTTCCATGTCAGTTACTTCTTCCGGACGTTCATCGATTAGAAGAACGATTAAGACCACTTCTTTGTGGTTTCGCTCAATAGCTGTCGCAACCTGCTGCATTAGAACGGTTTTACCGGTTCGAGGTGGTGCCACGATAAGAGACCGCTGCCCCTTGCCTAATGGCACCAGCATATCAATGATCCGGGTAGAGTAAATCTTTTGGTTGTACTCAAGGTTAAACTTTTCCATAGGATACAATGGGGTCAAATTATCGAAGATAATCTTATCCATATCCTGGTCTGCTTTTTCGCTATTAACCTCTTCCACTTTTAGTAAGGCAAAATATCGCTCACTGTCTTTTGGAGGACGAATTTGTCCTGCAACGGTATCTCCAGTCCTTAGGTTGAATCTACGGATCTGAGAAGGTGAGACGTAAATATCATCGGGGCCTGGTAAATAGTTATAGTCTGGCGCTCTAAGAAAACCAAATCCGTCAGGAAGGGTTTCTAGTACACCAGAACCATAAATCATTCCGCCACGCTCAGACTGGGCTTGCAAGAGAGAAAATATAAGCTCTTGTTTACGCATACCAGCCGCACCGACAATCCCAAAATTTTTGCCCATTTGGGCTAAATCAGAGATTCGTCGAACCTTAATTTCATTTAAATTGATGACTCCAGGAGTCTCTTCTTTGAAGTTTTTTTTGGCTTCTTTGGCCATTTGATCAGCTCACTATGGTCTAGGTGGGTTGAAAAATTAAAGACAACATAGACTCAAAGTCCTAACGGTTTGGGTGCAGGTCCGTGATGCAGATGGCACTTCATAAAAAATTCGGCTTAGCCATAAGGCCACTTAGATTTTTCATTGATTGCGTCAAAAAACACACTTCCGTTACAGTGACAAACTCATTCAAACCTATGATTCTATGCTAGACGATTGATATAAACAGCTAGAGGTAGTTTGTGAAACGCATTGTGGTATGGTTAATAACGTTTCAAATTAACTGCTTAAGTCTTATTAATCCATACTATAGCTCGATTGCAAGTTATTTTTGTTAGGTCGCTTAAATTCTTGCACTAATTTGCTCCGTCATGCCAAACTAGATTATAATTTAAAAGAGAGATGAAACCCAATTGCTTCTTTGATGTTTTTGGTAAGGCGTAGGAATTATGAATAAATATTTGCTCGGATGCGCCCTAGTATGCCTTTTGGTGGGGGCAAAGTTAACAAACGCTCAAACCAAGTTTGCAACTGAGCAGCACTTCCACGAGCTGTTTGTGACCGCAGGATACTCGACTGCTTTTGGAGCAGCTCTTGGGGCAGCAGCCTTAGGGCTAACAGATAATCCTGGTGAGAAACTCCAGTATATTGCTACCGGTGCTTCTCTAGGCTTCATTATGGGAAGTGTTGTTGGGACGTATGTGATTTTGGCTCCAACAGTTAGTTATGGATCATCTTATAGTCATAATGACAATTTTGGCCCTTTGCCAAACCATGACCAAGCTATTGAACTAGCTCCTCAGATCAATCTAAGTAAATCAAGCTTAGATGGTTTTAGACTAAGTTGGAAGCTGAGCGAATTTTAGCTCAATGCAGAGAAACTACTCGGCCGACAAGATCATAGTCGTGGGATTCAATGATCTCAACCATCTGGATGCTACCTGGCTTTACAGCTCCGTCGTTGATGTAGACTACTCCGTCTACTTCCGGTGCCTGGGTAGAGAGTCTACCTTCCATCAATAGTTCTGTTTCTTTGCTTAGACCACTTATTAAAACTGGTAGGGTCTTGCTAACGTATGAACTCAAAGCAAGCTTAGATATTTCTCTTTGGATTTCCATAATTTCGTTTTGACGCCGTTCCTTAGTCTCTTCGTCGACCTGCTCAGGAAGGCGGCTTGCAACAGTCCCTTCTTCTTGAGAGTAGGTGAAGCAGCCTAGATGATCGAATTTCATTTCTTGTATAAATTCTTTTAGTTGTTTGAAATCATCTTCGGTCTCAGAAGGAAAGCCAACCATCACCGAGGTTCTAATGGCTATGCCAGGAATCCTCTGTTTGACATTTCTTATGGTGCGGCGAAGGTCTTCCTGAGTAACATCCCGTTTCATTTTAGTAAGTATATGATTACTTGCATGCTGAACTGGAATATCAAGGTATTTGACTAGCTTGTCTTCATTGGCAAAAAAATCAAGAAACTCATCATCGATATTTTCTGGGTAGACATAAAGCATGCGGATCCATTGTAAGTCTGGGATCTTTACTAGCTCTTTTAGTAAGGGCAGCAACTCATCCTGACCTTTTTCTCGGCCGAAAGCTGCGAGGTCTTGCGCTATTAAGTTGATTTCCTTAATACCTTCGCTCACGAGCTTTTTAACTTCTGCTACGATGCTATCTATAGGACGTGATCGCAGTTTCCCCCGAATTGCGGGAATGATGCAAAAAGAACAATTATGTTGGCATCCTTCTGCAACTTTCACATAGGCAGAGTATTTTGCAAGGGTGTTCACCCTAGGCATCGCATCATGGTACAAATAGTGTGTTCTCTTTGCATGAACACTGCCTTTTTCTGGGGGCTGGTCTAGGAGCTGTCCGAGCTTGGTAAACTCATCGGTGCCAATAAACAGGTCAACCTCGGGCAAGCCCGTGGATAACTGCTTTTTGTACCGTTGAGTCAAACAACCAGTTACCACGAGTTTTAAGTTTGGATTGGTCTTTTTATATTCTGCGCAGTCCAATATGGTTTCGATGCTTTCTTCTTTTGCCGACTGGATGAAGCCGCAAGTATTTACAATGATTGCATCACCCGCAGAAGGATCGTCACAGTGAGTCCAACCTTTTCCAAATAAGGTTCCAAGCATGACTTCGGAATCCACTCGGTTTCTAGCACAACCAAGTGAAATAAGGTGAACTTTTCTATTGTCGTGATTTAGGGGTTCCAAGATAGGCTACTCTCCTGTTATTAAAAATATAGCGCCTGCCATCAGGATTTTTCTTAAGGCGGTCTTTTAACATAAGCCAAACCTTCATTTCAAGAGACTTGAAAAAATGGATGGAATCATAGTAGTTAACGGTGAATATTTCGATCCCAAATCAGCATCCATTCCAGCTCTGGATCGAGGCTTTTTATTCGGAGACAATGTATTCGAGGTTTTTGTTGGCTTTAAAGGGAAGGTTTTAGATCTTAGGCCCCACCTTAGCCGTTTAAGGGAATCTGCTGAGATGTTGCAGCTTCCTATTCCTTGGACTGATGAAGAGTTGAAGTTCGAGTTACTTTCCTTGGCAGAGCGCCTTGATATGCCTAAAATCTATTTGCGACTCGTCGTGACCCGGGGGGCAGGGGTGGGCCTTGAGTTTCCAAATCCGTGCATACCTCACAAAATCATATATGGCCTAGCAGCAATTGCCCAGCCAATGAAGGTCTACCATGAAGGGGTGCGTTTACGCTTGTTTGAGCTTCCCCATACTGAACGCACCGCTGTCGCTAAAACTGGGAATTATTTGCGAAGCATATTAGCAATGGAGAAAGCGAAAAAAGAAGGTTTTTCGGATGCCATGTGGAGTAATTCTGCCGGAGAACTTACCGAAGCAAGCACTGCAAATATATTTTTTATTGGAAGACATGGAGACTATGTTTCAGTGTCCACTCCTTCTGTGCAAAGTGGTATTTTGAAGGGGATTACCAGGGCCACAGTGATATCCCTGCTAAAAAAAGCTGGAATTCCTGTGGAAGAAACCATTATCTACAAAGATGAGCTTGCAAAATACGACGAAGCTTTTCTTTGTTCTACGGTTAAAGGATTAGTACCCCTCGCGCAAATAAACAGTCATCAATTCCATACCGTTCGGAAAAATAGCATTTTCAGACATATTAACAGGCTTTACCATTCCTGGGTTGCTTCAGAGATTGGCTACTATGTAGATTGGAATTCAGGAGTCCCTATAAATGCTCCTGCTGCCAATTAAATACATTAAGCCCTCCCATAATTTTTCATATATGTTAATTTATTTAGTTAGTAAAAAATTTTTTGTAAAACTATGCTGAAGCTGATCTCTATGTAGATAAGGATCGAGGAAACAAAGCAGATAATCCCAGCCAGGGAGGGGCTTGTGTTAGTTCTAACGCGAAAGCTAGGTGAAGGAATCGCAATTGGTGATGATATCAAAATCATAGTGATGCAGATTAAGGGAAAGCAGGTACGATTAGGTATTAAAGCTAGTCCTTCTACTGTTGTTCACCGTGAAGAAATCTATCAAAAAATTCATGATGAGAATAAAATGGCTGCTAAGGCAGAGAACGCACCCCTAACAGAAATGAGCAAAGCAATTATAAACTATTCACAAGGAAGGGAACCAGGACAAACTCCATTTAGAACCCGGATAAGGCAAAAGTAATTGTTAGGTCGCGATAACAGATGTTGCTAAGTCTATCTTGGATGGGATAGAATATTATCAATGATATACATTAAAAAAGTATTTGATCGCAACGAATGACCATTCAAGGTTTTACCTGAACTCAGTCGAGCACTCAATATGCCTGGAGGATCGCGTCTTGATTAAGGTCACTACCTCTCGTTTTGGAGAGATCGAAATCAATGAGTCGGAAATTGTAGAGCTTCCCCAAGGCCTCATTGGGTTTCCTGAATTGAAGAAGTACATTCTACTCAACCATGATAAAGATTCACCTTTTAAGTGGTTGCAATCAGTTGATGATGGCTCAATAGCTTTTGTTTTGATTAACCCCTTACTTTTTAAACCTGACTATACAGTTGAGGTTACTGAAAATGAGGTGTGTGATCTTGATCTAAACAATGAAGAAGATGCGGTTATTTCAGTCATTATAACGATGCCAACCAATCCTCAGAATATGACTGCAAATTTGAAGGCACCGCTCATTTTCAATTTAAAAAATCGTAAAGGTAAGCAAATTATTCTGAATAATTCTGCTTATACAACTCGCCATAATATTATGGAAGAGATGCGCAAACATAACGAGAACCTCGAGAACCAACAGAAGGTACAAAATACCATTGATAAGGTCAAAGAGGCTCGGGATGCAGGTAAAGCAGATATTCAGCAAGCCTCCCAACTAAAGTAATCATTTTCATTAGATTTTATGCTACAAAAGTTACTACTTTTGTAGCACATTTTTCTCATTTGAAATCTAAACTAATTTTTTTGATCAATGGCACTTTGTTTTTACCGCTGACAGTTAGGGTTAGGTCTTTCTTATTACTTAACAACTCAGCTTTAGGTAGTTGAATCATTCCTCCTTCATCGCTTTCTTGAGTGAAAATCAAGGAGGATTTGTCGGTGATACTAAATCTTAGGCCTGAATCTCCTAGATTGTAGGCTTCACCCCAGGGCAAATCTGAGCTTAGCAAAAATAGTTTGATTGGCATCGGTGCTTCTGATTTGAATTCAAGACTTGGATCTCCGAAAATATGCCAGGTTTGAAAAGTTTGCTTTGCGGAGTGACTTCCATCTCTTAGTACAGCGATAGAGCCGCTCATCATCAGAGATCCAACTGTAAAAACTTGATCACTTGCTATCAAGCGACTAATTTCAAGCTGTCCAATGGTAGGTGGGATCCATGATTGATTTGTAGAAGAGGCAAAAATTGCAATAGCCCCTTTGGGATTACCCGCCTGCCCTACCTTAAGCCATTGTTCTGCGAAACTATCACTATCTTCGTAACTGAATTTTCCATTGACGCAAGCTACGCTAATGATAACGGGAAGTTTTCGTCCATTAGTTAGTTTTTCAATATCTCTGTTTCTGAAATAACCCGTTACCCAAGCTGTCTCCCATCCATGTCCAATATAATTCACTAATGATTGACCAGCATTGATAGCTTCGACAATATGCGAAGAGTCTACATCTGGATCGTATAAGCTTTCAACATGATCATATTTATCACTGGCGAGTAATACATTTTTTATTTTGTTCGCTCGTTCCCCATCTGTAGGAGAACCTTCATCGCTTGCAATTCCGAGTGCACTCCTAAACCAGTCTCCATGGGCCGGATTTTTTTCGTATTCGATGCTTTTTGAAAGAATATTATTAAGATCACCTGCGTTTTTAACTGAAATCCTTCCAACAATTAAGTCAGGATAGCTATCATCTCCAGCTACCAAACCGTACATAGGGTCAGCTTCGTTATTGCGGGCATTGCCTGAAGTTCCTTTAAAATAGGGAACATGCTCGGCATCACCAACTAATATTACGTATCCTAGCAGAGTGTCTATGTCATATTCAGTTTGTATATAGTTCTTTAAATCTTGAGAATTCGAGCCTATTTCAGACATTTTAACAGTTTTTACTTGGTAACCTAGTTGCCTTTTCCAGATCGCAAAAGCCTCTAGATCAGTATTTATGAATTGATCACCAGCAATTATGAGGATTTTTCCTTTTGGAGAGTTTTTGGATCGGGATTCATATGTTAGTTGCTTCTCACTTTTTTTCCAGTTTGCAAAGCGTGAACTGAAAAAATTATCAAGGTTTGAATTGTGAATTTTAGTTCTCTGATAATCAATAGACTCGAAAGATACACTTAGTTCTATGCTTGTATAAACTTTGAATAATTTTGATTTAGGCATATATTGAAACGGATATATAGTCAAATTGACTCCGTGCATCTTCCTAAGCATATATGGTTTTGATAGTTTGATGATATTCTTTGGATAAGGTTCAATTTCGTACAAAGAAGTTGGATTTATGTTGTATAGGTTAGCAAAAGTATAAGGAACATTTTTTGGATTTACGGATCTCTCAATATCACCTTTACTAGGTTTGGGGATTCCAAGATCTAGTAGTTTATATTCCGAAGATAATATTTTTAACTGGATATTAAGGCTCTTAGGAAGAGTAAGGGGGACAACTAATTGAGGGAGCTCCGGGAATGATTTTTTTCTTAGATAGCTCGCTCCTTTTAACTTTAACTTATTAAAAGAGTGAATACCAATGGTGTCACTCTCTCTATTAAAATCACCAAGTTCAAATCGCACTACAATCTTTTTATCATCCTGTGTTAAAATTTCTGTTTTGTAAGCATTGATATTAGATTTAACTTGAATGCTCTCAGCAAAACTAAAAAATGGATAGAACGTCATAAGTAGCGTTAAAAAAATCCTCTTCATATTGTGATCCTTTATTCATTAATAGACTTGAAAAATTTCGGTTTTGAAACAAAAATATTTAGATAAAATATAAAAAAATATTTTATATTTTACATAAATTCGCTACTTTTAATTACTATTATAGATACTTGATAGCTAAAAAAAATTAGGTTTGAATCATCGAGAATTACTTTATTTATAGTTTTCAAATTTCGACCGATATGCAGAACGCAGGGATCAACCAACAGTATGAAACTTTAAAGGCTATGCAAAGGATGCAGTTTAAGAAAAACCTTATGTTCCGTTCAGTCTTTATGTTGTCGGTGTTATTGCCTGCAATACTTTGCCAAACTATTGTTCCGATTTTTTCTTATGACACATGGGAAGGGTTGGCTGAAAAATTCTATCAATATTCATTAGGTTTTCAAAAACCCCCTAAAGTTCCAGGTGATCCACTTTCAAATAATAGAGATGAAAAGAGATCTCGAGTTGTAATCATAAAAGTCGGAAATAAAAGTTATGAGCAATATGGAAGAGAAATACCCAGGATTTATTTTCAAAATTTATTGACAAAACTTGAAGAAAATGGAAACCCTCATGTTTTATCGCTCATAAATTTTGATTCTATTGCTAAACCATTGTTAGGTGACTCTAAGACTGACCGCAAACAGCTCATGCTGTACAAAAACCAGTTAGAAGAAGATAAAAGATGGGCAATGTCAGTAAAATCATACCGTAATTACGTAAGCTCAGGTCTTTCGATTCATCCAGACGAGACGAAGCCAGTGCTTAGTGAGTTTGAAGAAGAAGAATTAATCCCTGGGGTTATGTTGTCTAAAGAAGAAAATTTGAGCCAATCTGCAAGTCTCATAGATTTGAGTGTTTTGGAAAATTCTCAATATTTGAAAGCCGCAAAAGCGTTTGGTCCAAGGCCTTATTTTGCAGCTCAAGGCTCTGAGAATTGTTACTACCCGTACCATAGTATTGACAATGATGCAGGAGTTTTACCTAGTTCGCTTATTTGGGCTACAGCATTGCATTCTACGAGAAGTTTTACCACCTGGAGAGGTGCAAAGTGGCCTCGACCTGGGGAAAGTCGTAAGGCATTTAAAGGAAAGATAGGCTTAGCACCAATGCATTGTTTTGCGACACCTTCCGTAAAAACTCGTGATTTTCTTGAAGAGAGAGAAATAAGGAGTTATGAGCTAGCTGATATTTTGTCCTGGGAAGACCATCCAAAGTTTTCAAGCATCCCCCTCAAGAGGATTATGGCCGGGAAGATCATTATACTGACTGATGAGAATTATGACTCAGCAAGGAATGCAGAAAGTCCTTACATCGATATGAATTATCAAGATTTAGCACGCTCAGTAGATGAATTTTTAAACGATTTATCCATTAGACGCATGCCATTGTCTGCATATAGCACCTTTTCATGGTTATCCCTTGTAATTGCTTTGATTTTAATTGTCTTGTTCTTTATAGCAAATTTAAGTCATATTTTCTTATTCAATGTCTTAATATTTGTTGGAATAAGCGTATTCTCGATCCTTCAATTAAGCCATAATCATGAATTTATGATTCCGATTCAGCCATTGATATTCTCGTTAGTTTCTACTAGTGGATGTTTCGTTTTTATGGTTTTTATGAACACTTACATCAATATGCGTTTGGAACGTTTTGCTGCGCGATTGAGGGCACGTCTGTGCCAGTCTATTGATCTTGAAGATCTTAAAATGGGTACCCAAACAGTTTGTGCTGCAGAGTTTAAGGTTTTCAAAATTTTCTTTCTCGGCTTTGACGAAGACTTGTATGAAGCTGCTACTGATACTGAACTAGCAAAAGATTACCTCCGAAAATTGCTCTCTGAAGAGCCAGATATTGATAAGGCCCTTTTCTCTGCTCCTAGTCAATTTTCAGGTCATCAAGCTTTCTCTACTGTGATGACAACAATGAAAAAATTACCAAAGAAAGATATTAATGGTGAACTAACCATTAATTCGAAGCTTGCAATTTATGTCGAAGGTAATCGTTTAGGAACAGTTGATTTGCATCTTGTTTATGATTCATTCGAAGAATCATTTATACCAAGAATGATTAATATTCTTCAACATGAGCTTTCTATAAACTGGATTCGAGTTGAAACAATAACCAAACGTAAACTAAAAGATTATTTCCAAATTAATGAAGCAGCGCAAAAGGAAACGGCTGGAAAATTTTTGGCAAATGTCGTACTCAACAAATTTAATCCTAGCAGAAGTATGACAGAAAACCTCGATGAAGCGCTGATACCTCATACCAGTCCAGTTGCAATGTTGCAGGCAGATATCCGAGGATTTGAGCGAAATACTGAGGATCATGGATCTTCAAAAATGATGGATACTCTCCGTATATATTATAAAAATGTGGTGGATGCTGCTCAGCAGATAGCTCAAGTCAAACTAATCGGCGACTGTATCTTCATGTTTATTGAGGAAAATGCCTCTCCGCGTCCAGAGGTTAGTCATACCGACCTAGCTTTGCACTTTGCTGGACTTCTTGTGCGTGAGTCTGAACGCTTAAGTGAGGCTCATCCTGAATCTCCCCAATTGAAATTTAGCATAGCGATCCACACAGGTAATGTGGTGGTGGGAAACCTTTCTTCGGATCAAAGCATCGACTATACTGTTGTCGGAGAAAATGTTAATCTTGTGGGGAAATTACAGGAGATCAGCAAAATAGCAAGGGTGCATGAACAAATTGGAATGAATGCTATCTTATTGACAGCCGAAGCTAAGGAGGATTTGAGGTTGTTTTCTAAGGCAATGTTGCCAATTCTCAATCTTGAAGAACTTAATGTTAAGGTGAGATCTTTTCCACATATTAAGTTGATCAATTATGCGAGCAAAGATGTTGCAATCAAAATAGCTAATCAGGCAACTGTTAAGCGCATGATCAATCCTGATTTACCTCTATCTGCCTAAGATTTTACAAGTGGATCTTTAATGATGAATACAGTTTCAATAATTTGAGCAGTATTTTTCCAGATACCTTCCATATCATTACGAGCTTCGGGCCTGAATCCTTCATGAGCTGCCCTGTTTCTAAAATCTTGAAAAACATGCATTACTTTACAGAATTGATAAAGCTCATGTTCATTTTCAAAGGGTAGTTTGATAACATTTGCTAATCCAAACTGGCATTTTTTGCGGCCAAAACATAGGAAAAATAGCGCAAATGCTTTGATACCATCTAAAGTGAAACGTCTACCTGGTCGGTATTGGCATATTGCTCTCAACATTTTTCTAAGCTTAAACTTACTGAAATAAGGAATATCCTTTATTACCGGCAACGAACCTATGTAATTTTCAAACTCTTCCATGGCCTTGGGTATTGGACGTGAGTAGCCAATAACGTCTAACTTCCTCTGTAAAACCCCCTGATTAATAATTTTGAAGCAAAACTCTTCAAATGCCTCACGGAAAACTAGTTCTAGGGCTTTGTACTGCATGTCTATCACTGGGCTTAAATCAATTGCATGTGCAGTCTTACCACTTTCTACCTGATCGTAAAAAAATTGAGCTGTCCTAAGGGCTCGTCTAACCTCAGTAGAAAGCTCGGCATAGTGAGGAATTTTACCTGATAAGGTTTGGTCCAGGTCTACTCCAGCACTGCTTTGTTCAGTTGTATTGATGGGTGCCTCGGATGTGCTACTATTGGTTGTTATTAGAAACGAAAGGGCTTCACAGACCTCTCTTAAGCCTTCTATTCCGCCATCCTGTTCGAACTCTTTTTGCTTAAATCTTAGGTCGTCTAGTGCACTCCTTAGCTCAGCTTGAAGGCTAGATAGATCTTTAGTTTTTAATATCTGACATATTTCTAGTTGCATTGCAGTTTGGACATTGGGTCTAGTGATACAAGAGACAAGTTCTTGTAATGCTCTTGGAGTACCAATTCCTCCTAAAGCATTTACAACTTCGAGTAATTCATTCTGATCTGAGGTTCTTATATAGTCCAGTAGTTTGAGAGCAGCCACATCTTTACCCTTAAATCTGGCTAGGGTGTGGATATAGCAAATATGGTAAAGACGTGGTTCTTTTCGAGCTAGGGTTGATAAATTACTTAAATCATCAACATTTGGTTCAAGCCAATTGTATGCTAAAAGCGACCAAAATTGTTCGGAATTTTTTTTGGTTAATGCAATCTTTTCATTCCGATATGATATGCGAAAAAATTCTTGGCGAAGCCTCACTCCGAGACTTTTTTCTTGAGATTCCAAATGAAAGTCTGATTTATAATCAATGTATTTTGAATTAAAAGGATAATTTTTAGATATGAAAAGCTTTTCTTCGTCCAATAACTTTGAAATTCTTAACCAAGTTGCACTTGATTTATCAGCTTCCTCTGCATGTAAAGCAAGCCTAAAGCGCATTGGAATGGTACTCAAAAAATCATGTGGAGACGATACTTGGGATAAATGTTTTTTAGCTCCTTCAATTAGTTCCGGGCTAAGAGGAAAGGGTAAAAGGCTCTTAAGTGAATTCAAAGCATGGGCAAAGTGAATCGGATCTTCGAGACCAAGAACGGCTTCTAGTAGCTCGTTTTGAAGGATTCCTGTATAAAGTTGCCAATGATTTTCGTCAGCAACATTGTGCTTGATTTTATAATTAATGGTAGCGTTGAGGGCAGTTTTGATCGTATCTACTTTTAATGACTCTCTTCTCCATAGTGGAGGCCAATGAATGTTGAAGTTTAGCCAAAAACTATCTGTATTTTGTTTTTTTAATGACTTTTCAATTTTTTGAATTTCTTTCTTACCAATTGAAGGATAGAGTAGCAGTGCTTTAATCTGATCTTTCCAAGCGTCTGGTACCCAATGCTCTAGCAGAAGTTTTTCCAGATCGTCACAATGATACTTAGCTAACCAAGCTAGTGCAGGGATCATAGCTTTGTGGTTTGGCCATAGCTCATCTTTAAGTGCTTTGATACAATTTAGGGCAATTGCATCAACACGCTTATAGAATAAGCCCCATTGCATACATCTATTGATTAGCAGAGCATGAAAAGCCGGTGACAGTTCCTCAAGACCCTCACTTGTGGTCATTTGATCCAATAATTCTTTGCCAGGCATATAAGGAATAAGATCTAAAATAGTGTATTTTATTCGCTGGGAAAGATGAGTCAGTTTTAGACTACTTAGGATTCTGTACCATAAGAGGTGATCTGTAGAAGTAACCCATTTTCTAAGTGCAAAAGCTGATAGGTTTTGATCCCAATAGCGAGAACCTAATGTTATAAAGTCTTCAAATGCTAAAAGATCCTGGCTGTTAGTCAAATCTAGGATTGAAATTTTTTCATCTGTATCCAAATTCATGCATAACAAATCTTCTGATAATTCGATAGGAAAGAACTTACTTTCTGCTTTGATCTGCTGCAATACAGTTTTTCTCGATTCTTTGTTTGTAGCATTAAGGTACAATTCGATAGGGTTTTGCAATGCAGTTCTTTCCGAAATTCATTTAGATTTTATACACTATATTTGGTAATATCATATTAACATACATCTAGATTATCTTTAGTTAGGTCAAAAATGCTTGCTTCAAGTTCCGTTAATATTGGTTTGGTTTTTATTTTTTTTACTTATTTATATGGCAATTCAAATGATTTGTCGAAAGCTGAATCTAGGAAGAATATACCTGCTCCCACAAAAAAAGATTCTTATGAAGGAATGCTTAGAAAGATCAGAAGCTTTAGTATAGATGGCCATTTTCTTAGATATATTGGTGGTGAATCAAAGTTTTTGATTACTAGCAATCTTCAAAAACCAAAAAATGAAGTGAAGCCTTTTTCTGCGAGTAAAAAAACACCGATAGATGATCTTAAAATTTCGAAAATGAACTTAATTAGCATGTTTCACAAAAATCATTATCTAATCCTAAATGGTAATGACAATGAGGTCTATTTCTTTTCACCAAAAAATACACTCATTAGTAGACATTCGATCCCTTACGATCTTGTCAGACCGCCACGCGATCGCGGGGGAGAAGCACCCGAATGGGAAATATCCGATCTTCGCAGAAGGTTCAAGAAAAATTTCTCACTGAGTGGTAGAGATAAGTTTACGGGGATTACTAAAGTTCCTAAACAATGGATGAATTCTCCTAAAAACCTTTATTTTGTCGCAAGTCGGATCAAAGGTTTTCCTATCTTAGTTCTTGGTTGTAATCCGGACAATCCGAGTCAGTGTTCGTTTTATCGTGCTTGTGTGGTTGAAGGGGCGAAATTTGAAAAAGCATTGATTTCTGGGGTTACCACTGTACCTTCAGCTAGACTCATATTGCTTGGGCGTAAGGACAAGCATAGTGTAGAGGTATTTCGCTATAACTCATGCATGCATATAACTAAAAAATCTTCATTTGGAGTCTCTAGGCAGTTGAAAGAAATATCTAATATCTTTGTTGATAATAACAGGAAACTATGGATTTCAACTTTACAAGCGGATGACTATTTTAATGCCAGCATATTCTCTTGGGAGGAAGATTCTTGGTACTTTCTGGCAAAGTGAGGACACTGTAAATCCAAATTCTAAATACAAATAATATAATAGTGGCTTGCGTCGAAAGGGAAAAAATGAAATTAAAAATGCTAGTTCCAATGCTTGCGGTAGAAGATATTAGGATTGCACATAAATTTTATGTTCAATTAGGCTTTGAAATCTGCTCTCCAGTAGAAAAAATAGAAGAATGGTGCTGGTGTAACCTTAAAAAGGATCAAGTCCAGGTCATGTTATCTCAAACTAAATTCGGGCACATGAGACCTCAGAAACGTATTAGTGAGAGTGAGCACTATTTTTCTTGCTGTTTATATTTTTATCCCAATAATGTTGAAACTCTCTATGAACATTATAAAAAAATTGGAATTAAAGTTAGCGAATTGCATACAACCTTTTATGGAATGAAAGAGTTTAGCCTCCATGACCCTGATGGACACCTACTTTCCTTTGGGCAAGATAATAAATAATTGCCAATACAGTATAAATTCGCTCTCTTAGTGTGGTTCATTGAAAATATGGGCATTGAAATCATCAGACAACATAAAATATTCTAGATCACTCACTCGGTGCTTAAATTTCTTGAGCTGCGATTCCAGCTCTACAATTCGATTTTTCCCTACTTCGTATAGAGAATCATCTATTTCTAGGGAGAGAGGTTTTTTTTCCAAAACTATAGTCAACAGCAGGTAAAAAATAGTCATGGGTATCATTCCTGTAATCAGTAACAGGAAAAAGAACACACTACGTACCATCCAAGAGGGTTGATCTAGCGCGGATGCTATTCCAGAACAGACTCCTGATAAGATTGCTTTATTTGGTTCCCTATAGAAATCCATGCATGCTTGACTTGTTACTTTGCCGGTGACTTGGGTAAACGATTTCGCCAATCAGGAACCTCATTTTCTAAAATTGTTTCTAATGATGATAAGCGCTTAGCTAAGCTTTGAGTGCTTAAAGTCAACTGTCCAATTTTCTGTTCATCACATTCGCTTAGTCGCTTTATTTTGCTTTTTCTAGTTAAAAAAGACATAACAACATAAATTGCCAGCACTGGAGATATAAAAATGATAGCAACCATCATTACGACTGCAGAAAGTCCATCCAACTGGTTTCCCCTTATTTGCTACACTAGATATGGGTCTTAAAAGTTCATAATTCGGCGTTCTTTTGAGAAAAAAGTGCACTTTTGGAACATAAATTCAAGCTGGTATGTTGTCAATGATCATGTAGCTAGGTTTGTATTCTTTATTGGCGGCGTTAGCGAACCAGGTGGCATCGATTTTATGGTTCTTATTCATTCAATTAGTTGGATTTGTCGTAAATTCCTAGAATATCATCCCATTCATTGGCTAAGACATTTATTACTAACTTAGTGTCCAAAGAGTTGAACAAAAATGGGATCCTACTTAAAGGAAATTCTTTTTTAGCTTTTAAAATACTGATCACAGTTCTTGGTCCACCAATATCTCTTATTAGCTTAAACTTTTCTTGTTCATTTAGGATGTCAGGTTTCGGTAAATCTGCCTTCAATTGAAGGATTTGTTCTTCAATCTTATTTTTTAACTTTGACAGCATTTACTCCTACTTTTGCTTGGTAGAAAGCAGTTTTCTACATCATCGATACCCTATCGACTTAAATCGGCAAAATTGTTAATTTTTTTTGTAATTATGACGATATACCTTTTGCTAACAAGAGTGATAAGCTTTTAAACTAAAATTTTTTTGGATTATGCCGATCCGGGCAGTGCAATAAAACTGCAGAAGGAATAAAAACTTGATGATATCTTACCGAGGATTTCTTGTTTATACAGCTTTATGTATAATTTTTGCATGTAAACCTAAGTCTCAAGGCTTAGATAAGCCAGTAAAAGTAGAATCGCGCGCTGAGCAAGAGAAATATTCCTATTCAAAATCTCCTGTTCCCATCAAAGATCCTAAGACAGCTGTTGTTTACTTTGGTATTGTACCTGACACATCTCCACAGCCTGGAACCTATCGGCATCTAAAATATGTTTCTTTGGAAAATCAGGAAAGAAGCGTTTTTGTTGATACTCAGTACGAATCATTTTCGGATTGGTCAGAGTTCTCTAAAATCCATGTTGTCCTTCCTCCAGAATTATGGTCAGAGGGAAAAAGGCTATCAAATGAAAATGGCTTAAAATTATCCCATGAGGATAATTCGATTCCTGTAATTATTACTGGAGTATCGATGGTGGCTGGAGTTGGATTAGCAGGGATTTTGTTTGGTAGGATAAAATCCTTAGAAAATCCCGTATATAAAAATATTGGCTCTGAATTTAATTACCCGGTTATAAATAAGGCTAAAGTTATTCCTCCTCCTGCTGCTAAGAATACTGCTCCAGTATTCTCATCTCCAACTAAAAGTTCAAAGGACTCTGGGTCGCACAGTACTAAAACAGAGGAAACAAATAGGGAAATAGTTCCATATACTCCCTCAGGATCAAGCTCATCTTCTATCTTGACAGTAAAAACCCCACCAAGCACTAAAAGTTGGACTGAATGGGTGCAAGAAAATAGAGTTGTCTAACAATTGATAAAACCCTTTGGTATCTTAATTTATGTTATTTTATAGTTCCAAAGACCTGCTGCTGCGTAACCTATTTCATCACGAAGCTTATCAATTCTGACTCTTAACTTTGAAGAAGCTGCGTTGAATATTTTAATACCTCCTATTGCATGCTCTATCTTCA
>JBGCDR010000190.1:0-18844 GCA_045105515.1 Oligoflexales bacterium | reverse complement strand
TAATCATAGCATGTTGATATTACATATATATTATATGGCGGTTTTTTCTGTTTTTACATCATATCTTTTGCGGTTTCAGTGATTATACATGGAAAGTAGGTGTTAATGGGAGCTTAATCTTCGTCTTGCCAGTCATATACTATTGATCTTGATAAATGTAAGAGTAGGATTTTCAATTTACTTACCAGGAAGCCTATTGGGGAGGCTTGTAGCTTTGCTCAGGCTTTAAGTCAGATAAACAATGCTGTTCCACCCTATATTGCTGCTCCGGTTTGTAATCAATTTGCTGTCTTTAACATGGTAGATGGTGAGATGTTATCGCAGAAACTATTTAAAAACCCCACCAGTTGCTTATTATTTATTTACAAGCATCATTTAAAGTCAACAAATTTAGAAGGACCTGAATGATTGAACCCTATGTCTGAAACTGGTAGGGCTTGTTATCAAGAAAACTAGAAAGATCGAAAATTATTGAGATTATTCAACATAAATACTTGAAAACGTAGAATCTTAAAATAATTAATGTTTCCTTGCTTTTATGCCGATAATTACAGTTCATGGCGAACCTGGAGGAAACAAATTGAATAGCATTATTCTTAAGATCTTCATTCTCGGAATATTAATTAGTTCCTGTGGTATTTCTAATCAAATGCGTATTATGCGTGAAAAAATTAAGAGAACTGATTCTGAGCAAACTAGTAATAACGAAGGAAATGTTGTGACTGGTAAAACTAGAAATGATACACCTAATAAAGGCAATGCAAGCGAAAAGGAAGAAAAAGAAGATACAAAGCCTACTCCAAAAAATACTCAGGATTCGGGAAATCAGCAGAAGAAAAACGATAAACCAGGAACACCAGAAAATACAGAATCTACTGGAACCGATGGCTTAGAGGATACATCTGAGCAAGGTATTGAAGATTTTTTAGCTCTCAATTCTTTTCAAAACTGGATTTTACGACAAGAACAGCCTATTGAAACTAGTGCTCCCCACGGTCAATTTACCCAAACCTTTGTAAACCAGACTGCAGAAAAATCATTAAGGGCTGGTAATCAATCCATGCCTGTTGGCAGCGTTATTGTTAAAATAATGTACCAGCAAGATGCAAGGACGGAATTTGGTCGTGCATTAATGGTAAAGACTTCAACTAGCAAGGGAAATTCTAACTGGACATGGTATGAAGGTTTTACAAACACTTCACGTCGTCCATTTTATGGTCCTGGATTGGCACTTTGTGTAGGCTGTCATTCGGCAGGTAGGGATTTTGTAAGTCAATCTCTGATTAAGGATTTAGATCTATAGAATAAATTAAAAACCAAGATGACTCAATAGCTCAAAAATATCGTTGCTTACATCATATTGAGTGATGCCCTGGCTCGAAGTCACGATCACTGCCGAGCGATCAAAGATCATGTCCATACAACCAATTCTTTCAACACTGGTTTTTAGCTGAACATTTTGCACATCAGAAGAATTAAATAGTTTTAAATTATCCCCGTCACAAATATAAAGCTTTCCTTCGTTAGAAGCTAAACCAACTGGAGCTGATAAGGGATAATTTTTTATCAGTTTAGGTTGTCTGATGTTTGAAACGTCCACCACTTTGAGTTCATTTACGCTCCCTGGACACATGTTTGAACTTCTTAATGTTATAAATGCATAGTCATTTTCGATAACTACGGGATCACAAGCTCTTGCATGACCAAATTGAGAAACAAAACTTGGTGATTTTGGATCAGAGCTAACATCATAAATATATAAACCTTTTTGCCCGCCTATAAATAGATAAGGGTAGGACCCAGAGACTGTTTCAATTCCAAAATCAATAGATTGGCCTGATACTTCTTTAGTTTCGGCTGGATTTGATATATCAAACGCCTTGATTTCACGATTATTGACTGCATAAAGATGATCACCAATAACGGTAAATCTAGCTAAAGAGCCAACCTTCCCTACTCCTGAGTTATTTTGAGGGGTAGAAGGGGAAGGAGTGGGGGATAAAGATGAAGATGAACTGTTTTTTCCTTTACATGAAAAAAATACTACTATTAGGATGAGAAAGGTACATGAAAAAAGCCATTTTCTAGTCATTTTTTATCCTCCTTAATGCTAGGATCATGATCCTTTTGAGTACTAAGATTTTTCTCCTTCTTAGTACTAGGATCTTGGTCCTTCTTAGCACTAGGATCTTGATTCTCTTCAGTTTCAGGATCTAGTTCTTTGAGTTCAAATAATGATTCCAAAGCCTCAAGTGAAGTCTTGTCATTAGCAAATACGTGCTCAGTTTTATAAGCATCAAACTGGTCTTTAAAATATGGGATATTCTCGTTGTAGTGTTTTTTGTGCCCACAAAAACCAGATTTAAAATCAATCCTATGCTCTAGCACTGTGGTGTTTGTAAGACCTTGATTATCTTCACCACAAGCGCTTGAATAGCCTAATAATTGTGATGATAAGGGGATATTAAAAGAACAGCTATAGATTGATTCTTGTTCTCCGGTATCTGTATTTACCTTTGTCGCCTGCAGGGCTGACTTGCATCCCGACAACAATGGTACTCCCGATGAATCCTCAGTTATGACCAGACAAGCATCAAGCTCATTTTCGAAAATACACGTAGTCCTAAAGCCAATTATAGGATCTGGGTGACGAGCTGGAATATTTTCTTGAGTAACTGTTCTTGTGGCAAGTTCTAATTCATTCCTTTGGATTGGGCGGCCAAAACCTGAAGAACAATGATTAAAATTCTTACCTAGTGCATCCGGAAGTATTTTCAATACCTTGATTTCCGGTAGTTTTGTTACATCAATGACAAGCAGATTGTAGTAGGCGTTTGCGTAAATCACCCCATCTTTAACAGCCATATCATTGTTTCCAGGAATTTCAATGAAACCTATTGCTTTAGGATCTTTTCTATCTGAGTTATCAACTACATGAATTCCGCTCGTTCCTTCACTTATTAACAAGGTATCGTTATAGAGTCCAATTTTTCCATTTTCCAGTATTGGTCTTGGTTTGGACCATTTGATATCCATCGCATTTATCTTTATGGAATTTCCTTGTGAACATACCATTGGGTGGGGGGCTGCAGAAATAAGGGGTCCCTCTTTGCGTTTGCTAGTAGCAGTGATTAAGATAAATCCTAGTCCATATATTCCTAGATTTAGAGTTCTCTTTGAAACGACTCTCAGCATTCGTGGTTTTGATGAGCTACTTAAACCGCCCGAAATTAGGAATAAAAAGCTTGAGAAACCACCTATAATAGATGCGAATATATCATTAATATCAAATACTCCGGCTAAGCCCCAAGTAGAGATGTATCTCTGTAAAATTTCGCAGAAAATTGCCAGTCCAATCCACTTAAGGGGCAGCCAAGCAAATAATCTATATGACTTTGCCTCCCTAAACGAAGCCTCTAACAAAGTTAAACCTGCAACAAATGCAAAAGAGGGGAAAGAATCAATTAGCCAAGCAGGGAACATTTCTTGGAAAAGGGATAAAGTACTAAGATCAAAACCATATAGGGGTAGATTACCTCTTACAAGAAGGTAATGAAGAAGCCCTAACAGTAGTAAGCCAAACCCAAGCAAGCCAATTCTCCAATATGTAGGATACTTTTGAACCCATCAGGACATCGGCTCTTTATAAGGAAGATTGAGGTTTTTTTATATTCCTTACCCTTGGTCTTTTTTCTAAGGTGTTTTTATTGTGAATATGTCTAAGTGATATTAAAGTAGGTTCATTTTAACAACTCTTAATACTATTATAGAGACTGGTTTGGATGTATTAGGAATTTTAGGGATTTTTCCTGGGATATTTTTTCTTTAAATTCAAAATTCTATTGCTCCAATGTTATTTCTGTTCCATTTATATTGCTATTGGAGCAAGGCTCCAACTCCTCAGTTACTTACAATTCCGCAAATGATGAGTGGTGCTTCGGCACATAAAAATGATTAAAAAGTAGGATATCCAGGTGATAGAGTTAAAGGCCAGAAATAGACTGATTTCTAATGCTAGCAATCAAGAGTGGATCAGCGATTAAATTTCTTTCTCCTGATCGAGTGGGGGAAATTATGTTTTGGTAAATTATTGCAAAGCTACCATCAATCGAAAATGGAAAAATCGTATCAAAGGGCGAATGTATGCTGAATGTTTGTAATGGCATGTAATTTTGAGACTCAATTTCTTGTTTTTTATTCATTCTTCCCAATAAATTTTGCAAAAATATTCTAATTTATTTTACCAAAGAATTGGATGTATATTGGTTTGTACCTAATAGTAGTATTTAGACCAATTTAAAGGATTAAATTGTGATTAAAATTTATGGAGATTCAAAAACTCGGGCATTTCGTCCGTTGTGGGCACTTGAAGAAGCAGGTTTAGACTATGAATCTATCCCTATTGATTTTTTGAAAGGTGAGCATCGATCTGAAGAATTTTTATTAAAAAATCCTAGCGGAAAAGTACCTGTTCTCGTCGATGGGGATTTTATTTTATTTGAATCTGCGGCTATGTGCACTTATATTGGAGAAAAAAGTAGTCATTCTAAATTGGTGCCAGATCCACGAAGTCCAGCGAGGTACCAATATGATCAATGGATGTTTTTCGTCATGTCAGAACTAGAGCAAGCCCTTTGGACAATGTCTAAGCATAAGTTTGCACTGCCTAAAGAGTGGCGAGTACCCAATATTTTTGCAACTGCCAAGTATGAGTTCTCTAGGTCATGTAGGGCCTTGGAAGCAGCCTTGGAAGAAAGCCAGTTTATGGTGGGAAATCATTTTACTTTTGCCGATCTAATGGTGGCCCATACTTTAAAGTGGGCAAAATTAATTGGCTTGGAATTAGGAAGTGCTCACCTTGAATCATACTTGAACCTTCATTGGGATCGTAGTCCGCGTAAAAGTACGAGCTCAAAGTTTCACTCATCAGAAAAAGCTTAAATACGATCATTCGTTTTGACCTTTTCTTCTATTTATCAAAACTATATAGCGAAATCTAGGGATATCAATAGTAGTCGCTAATTCAAATCAGCATGGAATGAATAGACTTGACATCTATATAGAATTGTAAAAGGATAGGAGGGTAAAATAAGTCAAATTTAAACAAGTATAGGTGGAACGATGAAATCGAAACTGCTTCTATCTGGATTAATGTTTTTTGCCCTCAGTGCTCTGACTTCAGCACAAGCAAGGCCTGTAGAGATTTGCTTTAATACATTGACCGTATACCAATCTCAAGATGATTTTGGTAATCATGAAGAGTGGAAGTTAAATTTTTCAGTCCTTCAGCCTTGGGGGGAAGAGCGACTCGGAACAACTAGAGAGATTAAAGTTCCAGACAGACTTTATAATGCGCGATGGGCCACAGGTATCAACCAATGTTATCGAACTGAAGCTGACTGGAATTATGGGGTTATGGTAAAGATCTCAGGAATTGAAAAAGACTCACCTGGTGATGATCTACTTCCAACTGCAACCAAAGAGTTAAACTTTGGATACCGAAACAGAGTTTATGCAAATGGTTATGGACGCGCATACTCTGTTTCCGTTTCTCTCAGAGACCTCTATTAATTAGAAAAAATTCTTACATGTTTTGTTAGCCAGCTTATGTTATAATAAGCTGGCTTTAAGCGTATCTCGTTTTTATTTAGGATACGAGTGCTAGTTTATATATTTGGATTGATATGCTCAGGTTCTATTTAGCATTTTTTTTGTCCTTGAGTTTAGAGTTGCCAAGCTTTGGGGGTTCTTCTCAAGAGAGTTTTATGGAGCTTTGCCTAAAACGAGATACCTTGCCCGAAGTTCAGCGAGATTTCATAGACTTCTTAATGACGAGCGGACAATGTGGCCCTTCATTAAGGCGACTAGAGAAAATTCCAATCCTTTATTTCAAGGATACCTATGTGGAATGGTCACTGCTTAAGGAAGCTGAATCTGTACATTCTTTGCATCTCAATTCTTATGATTTAGAGTCCCTAGATTTTTTACGTGGAATGAGAAAATTGAAAAACCTAATATTCGAAAAAATTAATTTCTCTCAATCTGTTGATATGATGGTATTAAAGCAGTTACCTCGTCTGAAAACAATTACTATAATTTCTTCAAATTTAAGCGATAAGCAGCGTTATTTCCTCTCCCGCCTACCAGGGATTGAACTAAAATTTGCTAAAAAAAGATCAGTTTTTCCTAGCTAATAATTTTTCTAAAACTTAAGCTAGTGAAACTCACCGAAGCATGAAGTCAGTGGCTTCTTGCTCCTTTCCCTTCTAAAAGTTACTTATCCTCTCCTTTAAAAAGTGGCTTTGTGAAGGTGGGTATCACCTTTTAGCTTGAGAGATAATATGTGGAATCGGTTTATCAATAAGCAGGAAAATATCGTAACTGAATCTATAAATGGACTTGTGCTGAGTTCTCCTGATCTTGCCCGCCTCGATGGCTATCCCGATATTAAAGTTGTTGCGATTAAATCATGGGATAAAGATGTCCATGGGAAAGAGCAAGTTGCTCTAATCTCGGGAGGAGGTGCGGGACATGAACCAGCTCATTCAGGCTTTGTGGGCGAAGGGTTCCTGACTGCAGCAGTGAGTGGTGAAATCTTTGCTTCACCTAGTGTTGAGGCTATTCTAGCAGCGATCAGAGCAGTAACGGGTGCGGCAGGTTGCTTACTTATCATAAAAAATTATACTGGGGACCGTTTAAACTTTGGTTTAGCTGCTGAAATTGCAAAATCTCATTATAGTTTGAATGTAGAAATGGTCATAGTAGGTGACGATCGAGCCATTGAGACCGAACAAGCAAGAGGTTTAGCCGGCACTCTTCTTATTCATAAAATTGCCGGTGCGCTTTCAGCTCAGAGAGTAAAGCTTAAGGAAATTAAAGGAGTAGTGGAAGAAACAGTAGGAAAAATAGCTACTATTGGACTTTCCCTCTCTAACTGCAACATCCCGGGGGGCGAACCAAAAGAGCGGATCAAGTCAGGAGAAATAGAACTTGGTCTTGGAATTCACGGAGAACCTGGCGCATCGACTATGAAATTAAAAAGTGCTAGGCATTTGATCGACTTGTTGTTGGAGCAGTTAGCAAACCATATACCTAAACATGGTGAGCTACTGGCTTTTTTAAATGGCCTTGGCACTGTCCCCCCAATGGAACTTAACATCCTAGCAAGTGATTTGATGCAATCAAACTTGGCAAGTCGCATATCCATGCTTTTAGGTCCCGCACAAATGATGACTAGTCTGGATATGAATGGTGTTAGTTTAAGTATACTTCCACTATCTGAAAACCTTAAGGAGCTTCTTAGATTTAAAGTAAGCAACACCTTTTGGAATCTAACTGAATATCCTAGCCTCGACCTTTTACCTTGCCCTGAGTATGAAGGTATCAGTTTTCTTAGTTCTTCACACCCCACTACAGAAAAAGTGTTAAAGCATGTATGTGAAGCACTTATAGCTAAGAAAGATGAGCTAAACGATTTGGATTTTAAGGTAGGTGATGGGGATGCAGGAACTACCTTCAGTCTTGCGGCGAAGCGTATACTTGAAAAACTTCCGTCTTTGCCATTGAAAGAACCAAAAAACTTAAGCTTGGCATTGGGCCAGTCTCTTGCGTCTGCAGGTGGTTCATCAGGAGTTTTACTCTCGATTTTTTTCACTGCAGTGGGAAAGCATCTTACTGATGGAGGTGATTGGGATCAGGGTGCTTTGAAAGCAGGATTGCAAGCCATGAGCAACTACGGAGGTGCTAAGCTAGGTGATCGTACCATGCTGGATGCAATGATACCTGCAATCGAGCAATTGAATAGGGGGCTTAGCTTTGCCCTAGATGCGGCAAAATCTGGGTTTGAAAAAACTAAATCAATTCATTCTACAAGCTCGGGACGTTCCAGCTACCTGTCTGCAGATAGGCTAAAGGGAACTCCGGATCCTGGAGCTGCAGCTGTAGTTTGTGTTTTGGAAGCCATTTGTGAAGTTGTCGAGGAGAAGAGTTGAATCTTATTCCAAGGCATTTCCGATAAAAAAGATTGCCCAAATCCATGCCGCGAAACCTAGTGCTATCAAAGGAAATAGATAGCTTGAAGTACTTGCAAGCATGCTACTGCCTATTAATTCCATGGTCATAAGTTGTAACCAGGATGAACCTGATTTTCCTAAGCGAGAAGAAATTACGTCAATAGCAGCTTTGCCGTTGACCTTTTCTTCGTAAGATAAAGGAATGTAGGACATTTCCTTGGTTAGATCAAACATGCTGTATTTTAGGATTTTTGCTACGATATTATGGCCTGCTCCTAACATCACTGCAAGCCAAACAAAATTGAATCCATGACTAGGATTCATATACTGAGCCATAAAGTAGAAAGTAAAAAATAGCAGTCCAAAAAAGCTGATGCATAATGGTGAGATTAAGGCGCTTTTTCTCCAGCCCCAAGCTCGGATGATGTTTCCACTAAAAAATACACTCATTATGAAAGAAAAAAAGCCAATTAAGCTAATAATGGTGCCCATGAGTGATTGAAACTCTGAAGAGCTCTTGAATAGGTTCCTAGCAGTGTCTTTCCAAAAAACCTCTACCATATTCATGGTAAAACCGTAGCCTACTACGATTAGGCAGATGGCAAGAAGGTATTTTGAGGTGATTATCTTCTTTACGCTACTGCTAAATGATATCTTTACTTTCGTTTTCGGTCTGTATTGAGATAGGTCAAATTGTTTGTTGATTTGCCATACTCCAGTGAAAATAACGGTGCATAGGCTGACTACAACCAGCATTAAGAACTTGACCGAGACTTCATAGTTGCTGCTGATTGAACTTATAAACCCTATACTGATACCACTAATGAGAGTTGCTAAGTGCCCTCCTGCTGAGAACAGGTTGTAAAAACGCGACGCTTCTTCGACGCTATTGATGGTATTGGCTGTGCCCCAAAAAAGGGTCACAATTACCATAGCCCCCCAAAGTTCGGCAATGACAAAAAACATCGTATGAAACCAGTACTTAAATATAGCCAACCAGTGGACACGGTGCTCTCCAATGATAGACCGGATGAAGGAAAGTTGTTCTTCATCAAGAGCGAGATTCTCGCGATTTGGGTAGAGGTAAAAACTGTAGACTAGAAAAAAAGCGGCAAAGAAAAGAAGAAAGAAATAAAATACCTTTTCGAATGAAAAGTGCGAAGTTAAGCGCGTATACAGTGCAGATATTCCTATTGCAGCCACAATCATTACAGTGCCTTTGAGGATTGGGATTAACTCCGTGCCCAAGCCTGGTGAGGTTATGATTATGGTGTCTTTACAGACAAATAGGATCGAGTAGACAAAGGTGATGCAAAACTTCACTGCAATTAACAGCAAAACTTTTGGGAGTTCCTCTCGCCTAATAGGCCAGATCTTTTCCCTAATTTGCTGAAAGTCAACCATTTATTGTCCATTTATGACGGGCTAAAAAACTCGAAGATGTATAGCACAGAACTTAGTCAAAGTGAAAGTCCTGCTAGAAAAAAATATGAATTGATTCATTAATATTCTAAGATAACTGCTATTTTTTGTTCTTTTGGACTGAAAGGAGTACATCTACGAACCATCCCTTCTCGTCGTACCACTCGGCTTCAATCCGAAAACCTGTTTGCTCACTTATGGCTTCGATTTCCTCGATAAGGAACTTATACGAAAATTCTACCTGGATAGGCTCAAATGGTAAAAAAGAAAAGGTCTTATTTAGGTTGGCAATATGAACTTCCTGCGATTTTTGGCTAATTAGGTAACTCACCATAGCACCGCGCTCAGCATCATAAGTTCCGTAGTGGCGAAAATTATCGATATTGAAATTCGCACCTAAACGGACATTGACATGTTTGAGTAAATTCAAGTTGAAGTCGCGGGTAATTCCTTGCCTATCGTTGTAGGCAGGAAGTAGTAATGAAATATCTTTTTTCAAATCAAAGCCTATGAGGACTTCGTCTTCGTGGTTGAGGGAACTCCAAAGTTTTCGCAAGAATGTCTTAGCATCTTTGAGTAACATGTTTCCAATATTGGATCCTAAAAATAAAATGAGGTTCTTTTGGCTGTTATGCTTGCTGATCCACCTCACTCCTTCTTCATAATCTGATTGGATTCCCTTAATCTTGAGATGATCAAATTCCTTGCCAAATGATTGGATAAGTTGTTTCAAAGCATCGTTGGATATGTCGAGAGGATAGTAAGTGATGGGAATATTTTTTTCAAAAAATGATTTTAGGATCAACTTGGTCTTTGATCCGTCTCCAGCCCCAAGTTCAACAATATTCACTGGTCCATTTCCAAGCTTGTTGACAATGTCAGTGGCATGAGATTTAAGGATCTGCATCTCACAATCTGTCAAGTAATACTCTGGAAGGCCCATTATCTGCTGAAACAGTCGTGAGCCAAGGTCATCATAAAAATACTTGGAGGGAATATGCTTAGGTTGGGCTGAAAGGCCTAACAAAAGTTCAGTTGCAAATGTGTGTTTGGAAATCTCATCGTAAGATTGTTTAAGGTTCTCTGCTTGCAGGTCAATGATTTCAGAACTCAAAACTACTCCTTTTTTTAATGTTGCTAGTCATCTTTTGCAAGGCGAATGCCGGTAAACTGCCATCTAGAGTGGGGGCTAAAAAAATTGCGATAAGTTCTACGGATATGATACTCAGGACTTACGCAGGATCCACCGCGTAATGTGTATTGATTGCACATGAATTTCCCATTATATTCTCCAAGGGAACCATGAAGGCTTTTGAAGTTTGGATAGGGTGCGTAGGCACTTTGAGTCCACTCCCATACATCGCCAAAAAATTGCGAAAATCCCTGTGAATTTTGATTTTGCACTGCAGGAGGCAGTGGATGGAAACTTTGAGTTTCAAGAAAGTTTCCTGCGACAGTGATACCTTTGCTTGCTACTTCCCACTCAAACTCTGTGGGTAGACGGCAATTTTTCCAGTTAGCAAATGCATCAGCTTCAAAGTAACTTAAGTGGCAAACAGGGGCATTAAGATCAAGCATTCTACGACCAGATAAAGTAAATTCATACCAATCGTTGCCGATTTTTTCCCAGTACATGGGATGCCGTATTCCTTCTTTATTGATAAAGTTCCAACCCTCAGAAAGCCAAAGATCTACGCGCTCATACCCACCTGCATCAATAAATTCAGCAAACTCTCCATTGGTGCTCAGGTGTGAACTTATTGATACTGGATTGATATAAACTTTGTGTAAAGGGCACTCATTGTCGTATCCGAAACCTGTTGTAAGGTCATGGCCAACTTCATGGACTCCCTTATCAAGTTCGATCCAAGAAGGTTTTTCGTTGCTAGGTTTAAGCGTCTTTCTCGTAGATCTTCGATATACAGGTCTTTCATGTTGACAGAAAAAATTAAACTTAGTATCGGTCAGCAGTAATTCTTGATGCTGCTGCTCATGGTGCAGACCTATTTCAGCGGTCGCCAGGATTTTTTCATAATCTGGGTGCTCTGTATGGTGCAAAAGTTCCTGCATATGCTCATCTACAGAACTACGGTACCTTAAAACGGTTTCAAGGGTTGGCCTTGCTATGAGCCCTCTTCTAGGCCTAGGGTATAGGTTGCCAGCGGTTTCGTAATATGAATTAAACAAAAAATGAAATGAATCAGAAAAAGCAGAGTAAGATTTCTTGAAGGGGAGAAGCAAAAACTGCTCAAAAAACCAGGTAGTATGTGCAAGATGCCATTTGGGTGGACTTGCATCATCCATACACTGGAGGTTGTAGTCTTCGTGTTTTAATGGTTCGCATAGCTGTAGGCTAGCTTGTCTTAATGATTCAAAGTGGGTTTGCGTTTGTCTTTGTGCCAAAGTGTTACCCCAGTTAATTTAAGCTACAATGCATAAACGTGCACATCATACCTTTTTTCTGTTGAATTGTCTTTTAGAATAAGTCGCCCACTCAGCTTCATTAGATGATGATTAAGTTCTCAACAGAGGCTCGTTTTTTACCAGACAGAGCGAAAAACCTCTTCTTTCAGATAGGAGTGTCCTTAAGGATTCGGTTTTCTAGTCAGCCGTTGGCCTTCTTGTAGCAAGAGTTTGCTTTATGTTTACTTCGAAACCTTCGTCGCTTGGTTCATAAAAACATTTTTGGCTTAAATCTTTAGGTAGGTACTCAAGTTTTTTTGCGCCTTCCAGATCATCATGGGCATAGCTATAAGATTTTCCATAGCCCCATTCTTTCATCAATTTGGTAGGTGCATTTCGCAGGTGCATAGGAATTTCAACACCACGATTTTCACGCACAGCAGCAAGGGCTAAGTCCATAGCTAAGTAACTGCGGTTAGATTTCGGGGAAGAAGCTAATAGGCAGCAGATTTGTCCTAAAATGATTCTCGCTTCAGGCATTCCCACCATATGCACTGCCTGGGCAGCAGAAACTGCAAAATTCAAAGCATGTGGGTTCGCATTGCCACAATCTTCTGAAGCACTGATAATGAGACGCCTAGCAAGAAAATTAGGGTCTTCACCAGCATCAAGCATTTTAGCTAGGTAGTAGATTGCTGCATCAGGGTGGCTTGCTCTTATGGATTTAATCATCGCTGAGATTGTGTCGTAATGCTGTTCTCCATTTTTGTCGTAATTCAAAGGGAGGCAGTTTTCTAAGCCTTTAAGGTCTTCTAAATTGAGATGCCGGCCTTCTTTATTAGCGCTTCCTGCCAAAACTGCTTCCAGAAAGTTAAGAGCTCTGCGAGCATCTCCGTCACTAGCATTCGCAATAGCTCTGAAAACTTCATCCGATAAACTTTGTTTATAGTGGTCTGTGACACTTTTGTGCTGGCTAGCTTGTTTTAGAATTTCTTTTAAGGCCTGTTTACTAACTTTTTCAAATTTAAAAATCATACTTCGGGAGTTTATTGCTGCATTTACTTCGAAAGAAGGGTTTTCCGTTGTTGCTCCGATAAATTTGATTATTCCTTCTTCAAGGGCTGGAAGCAGAACATCTTGCTGGTTTTTACTGAGGCGATGGATTTCATCTAGAAAAAGTAGGGAAGATTTCTCCCCTCTAGAAATAGCATGTTTTGATGATTCGATAACTGTCCTTAGGTCTTTTACTCCCGCATGAACTGCTGAAAGGGTTTTAAGAGTTCTTCTAGACTCCTTGCCAATAAGCCGAGCTACGCTTGTTTTACCACTTCCAGGAGGCCCCCAAAAAATGAGAGAGTAAAAAGCGTCTTGCTCTACTAAAGAACGTAGTGGGGCGCCAATGGCCCAAATTTTATCCTGCCCTCTGATGTGATCAAAGCTCTGGGGCCTTGTCCTTTCTGGTAAGGGTTTATCATTATATGTGTTTAAGGACTTTGCTTGATCTTCAAATAACATTGATGCCTCAGCTGTGTGAGCTGACCCTACCCTAGAAGGAGGCAGCTTACTTTGGTTTTAACCTATTTGAATTATATGGAACTTTAACTTTTTTTTATAATACTAAAAGTAGCTTGGGTAAATATTTGCCTAGATTAACCCGAATGTGTAGGTAAATATCACACAACAAAGTAAAAAGCAGGTCCTATGGTCTTAAAAATTCGTAAAGTTAGATATTTTCGACTCTTAAGAGAATATTCCAACGAGGCTTTAAGCATGAGTATCATTCTCAAGCCTTTTGGTTTTAGATCCACTGCAGGAGAATGTGATTTTCTTTTGGTCGGTCATTTCCTAGATTTTTTGGAAGAATCTTCTAGTCAACTTGCTCACTTAGATCCGATGGATGTTGCTAGTGTAGCTTGGGAGCTTGGTTATGATGGAGCTGAAGCCTTTTTAGATGATGGGGCAAATATGATCTATAATGACCTTCGATATGCATCTGCGAAATAAATTCGATAAACATTCTCTTAATTACTGAGTTTTAGCTTAAGCGAGTAGCCTGGGTTTTGTCGTAGGTGAGCGTAGCTTGAATTGGCTATCAGCAATATCTAATAGGACACATATGTTGCCACGCAGGTGAGTAGCAATAGCAGTCAGGCAATCTTAAATTTTATCACCCTCCGATATTATGGAGGGTGATTTTTTATGCTTGTTTTTATAATTTTATTATCGTTGAAAAATTTTTATGAAGAAATTAGTGTTGTGGATTGAGTGTAAGAATTGAAATTTCCCCATAGGAATTATTATGGCTCTTCTTAGAAAGACAGCGCTGGTGATGCGAATATCTTGCTTGCTTGTGGGCTTTTTAACCCTTGTTTCTGCGCTAAACTCAGCCTTTGCTAAGGAACAAAGCAATACTAAGGGTTTGCTACTTGATCCAAGTATGGAAGAAGCTTTCCCTGGATTATGGAACAGCTCAAGCTTAGAGGAACTGCAAACAAAGTTTAAGTTCTTTTCGAAAAATTGCTACTCTTATGAACCTCTGAATTTTGGTGCTGTCATACATAATAAATACCATAAAATATATAGGTCCAAGGCATTGGGAGAACGTGGGGTAGAAGAGCTCTTTTCATTTATGAATAGGGCGAAATTAGAGCTTCCAAGTACCGTAGTATTTATGAATAAGGAGGGATACAAACGCAGTATTGTTGGCTCGTGGGTTTCCCCGATTACTCATGTATTCAATGGAATCATTCCATTTGTTTACGAACAAGCAAAAATGTTTGGAAAAGGTGGTAAATTCGCAAATATTAGCTTTTTTCATCCTTTGAACAGCAGAGTCTTCCTCTCTGGTCAAGACCCTTTAAATGATGTGGTAAGCCTCCCCATTTCGACCATAGCTGAGCCTGACATTGTGAATTATTTTGCAGAAGAAATTAGTGATAATGGGATTGTAAATATCATTGCTTCCCGTAGTAGCTTCTTTAATACTCTTGAACTTGTACTTGCAGGTAAAGGACCTGTCTTATTTCATTGTACTGGTGGTTTGCATCGGACTGGAATGATTGCACTATCTATTAGATATCTCCAAGGTGGGATTTGGCTTAAGCCGTTTAAAAATCCCTTAGAAGTAAAAACTGGTTTACAAGGGAAAATAAGCAAGCTGAGTAATCTTGCCGAAGTAGAATACTACTTACATAATACCTGGAATTTTCGAAGTAAAAACCTGAATGCACTTCGTAATATTGTGGAAGCAGAAGAGTTCAAAGAACTCCAAAAACGCTATCAAAATACATTAAATGAACCAAGTTTTTTTCCTCATGAAATAAAATCTGAGTTTCCAAATTAATTGGTGGGTGTAAAGAAAGTAGAGTATTCATCCATTCCAAAGCTCAATTGTGGTCAAAATATTGATCTAAATCGTTGAGCTTGTTAGCTAGACCTGGAGCATTGCCATAACCTACTCCATACAAAGTATTTATAAATGGAATTCTATGAAGTGCCCGGGTTTCTTCTGACATTCTCTGTTGTTGATCTTTATTGATAGCATTTTTCCCAAATTTATAAAAAGTTCGGCTCATTTTTTTTCCAATTCTGTTCCCAGGCTCGGAAGCCCCTCGATAAAATTTTGCTTTGCTATCAGCATAAATTTGGCCCTGTTCCTCAAAATCTTGAGCATAGTCTAAGACGCCCCAACACATTGCCGCTAACCCTGTGACAGCGGCAAGGGTTAGTCCAGTATAAATGATGGATTTAACCGTGCGGTAGTCTCGTTCGAACTCACTTTCGGGTGAGCCTGCAAAACAGGTTTTTGAGGAAGTTGTTAAAAACGCGCAAGCGATAAAAATAACGGCTATTCTTTTCATAAGTACTTAGCTCCTTAGGTTCTAGAGACTTCGGGATCCTAGCAAAACCTATAAATAAGCTCAATTAATACTTAAAAATTGTGAGTAAATAGTCTATGCACCGTAAAAAATATTGAAATTTTATTGGGTTTCAAGTTGATTGAATAAATCATCAACAGTTTGAATTTTAGAGGAAAGACATGGTCCCCCATTTTTATATCATTTTTTTTATCTTTCTTATTGATGGCGCCTTATTTGCTCATGGGCTTCCGAATAGAAGCAACGACCCGTTTTCAGAGACGGACTTGGCTCATGGTTACCATATTCATGCACCATTTGAATATGCTCTTGGAGAAGGGATGCACTATGGGTTGCATAAGGAGTTTGGAGGGCACTTTGAGATAGCATTTGCACCGATTTTTTCTCTCGATGGTGATAAATATTCTCGATTGATCAATCTCAAACAATATGGTCATAGGGATATTCATAGACATGAACATAAAACGGAAATCGGCTACATATACAAGCAGAATAAATCGATTACAGTAGCCTTAGGATTAGACTTCCATTTAGCTTTTGGTATGCCAGTGACTAGCTTCAGTCTTATGCCACAAACGTCCAAATTTACCTATGTAGAGCGGCGAATCGATAAAAAAAAGGATATCAAGTACCTAAGCAAGAAGCTGATTATTCCTTCAAATCAAAAAGAGTTAAGTCAATGGAGGGTAGGAGATCGACTTTTTTTCAAAAAAAATGCTAGCATAACTTTTATGATTGATGGTGGCCTAGAGCCTTTCCTTTACACTGGCCCGGTTTTTAATGTTATGGGGGATTGGGTTGTTGGCTTTGAAAAAATTTCTAAAAATAAAATGCGTTTTAGCGTGACGAAGAGTAAAATTTATAGCTTTGGATATGAGTTTGATGGACTTTTTTTTGCACTTGGGATAGAGAATTTTCGCGGAAGAGATCGACTTTTCCAGTTCGACTTGGACTTAAGTAGTAATCAAGCAAAAAATGTTCTTTTAGATCTCATGAAAGGGAAGCTTGAATCTGCGCAGAAGGCAAGTGAAGAAAGATGTTCTGGAATTGTTCAAATCGAAAAAGGCTTAGCAAAATACAAAGGCATCGCAAATTTTCAGATCTTTATCCTCCCTTTTCTATGGGGGGCATCCCACCTAGAATCGAAATCTTCTGCGTCAGAGTTAGGCCTAGAAACGACTGATGCCTCTAAACAAGTTTCTAGCCTAATTCTTGACAAGAAAAATACAGCGGGGATTCTAAGTAAACATAAACTAAAAATGAGCTTAAGCTTTACTAACTTAGATATTAGTAATGAGAAAAATCGATCTTTTGCAGGTACCTATTCTTGGGTTTTTGAAAAGGAAGGTATCGATGATGATGATATTAATAAGCGTTTAGTGGACTTAGGAAAGAGGATAGGTCTGAGGCCTCAACTTAATTTTGACAAGTTAAGCCATAAACATGGTTATGCTAAAATCCAGTTTCTCAACAAGTTTAGTATGGCTGCTATTGTGCAGTTAGTTAATACTGCAAATGATCTAACAAAGTCGCTCTGGTTGGTACATTTTGAAAATGCAGTGCGGAATAATTTTGACCAGCATCGATATCATAAGGGTTTTGATAATAGTGCAAAATCATATGCTAATTTTGTTGAGGAGGGAGAAAAATTACTTGATAGGACTCTTGATCATTTAAAACATGCCAAATCTTATATGCAAGCTGAAAAATATAAAAAATTTACTATGGAAGTTGCCAAAGCAATTAAGCTGATTCACAGCGACCCCAACATATTTTTATGTTTTATGAGGCAAATCGAAGGATTTCAGATGTTTTTGGCTTTAGAAGGTGAAAATGTTCTAATGCAAACTAAAAAATTGTTGATTCCTTAGCGTTAAAAATTGGCAAGAATCGTGAGCTTATTTTTTAGGAAGTTTAATAGAGCTATACTCCTTAATTTCAAAAGGAGGGCGCATTCCATAGTCATACTCTGATGGGTCATCAATACCTAAATTTAACCCATGTTTCATCATAAGGGCAGCACCTTCTTGGGGGTGTTTGCTACGAGCTACTTTATCATTGAGGCTAGACTGATTATAGGGATGATGGACTGAAATCGCATCAATGATAGCAATCCTATCGATTGGGTAGTTTAGCTTGTGAGTAAGGATGAAATCTACTCCAAAGCCAGTTTTAGCTTCGGCAAATACTTCCACGTATTGTTCTAAGTTCTGTGGATCTATAATTGCTGCTTGGTTTTCTACAAAATTAGTATAGCGTAAAAGTGAATCTTCGGTTTGTAGAGTGATGGGCCAGCTATGGAGAGAATCTTTGTCAAGGGAAGGTTGAGCCAGCCATAAATTATTTGCTGTGAATACTGTAAATAGGCGATTGATTTCTTGGCAAGAGATTCTAAGATCATCATCAGGAATAAAAATTGCGTCATAGCCTAAAACTTCTTCTTTGTGATTTATGTAATAGTGGTAAAAGTTTGGGTACTTAAAACCTTTTTTTACCACTAGCTCATCGATTTCTTTAGAATCAGGAATTTGGTCCTGGTCCCAGTAATAGAGAATGGACTTGAACTCTCTATTGCAATCTAACCACTGCTCATGAATGCTATTATTACCTACAGAAGAAAATAAAAGATACTTCTTCTGCTTTGATTCTTCTTTTAATCCACAGGCACTTAAGAATAGGGTTAGTAAAAATGTGAGCGTTGTTTTCATCTTTGAGCTTTCTTTAGCTAGACTCCCTGTTAACCACAAATGGAAACCGTGTTGTACAGACGATTTCAAACTTTCATCTTATGGCATTATGCAGCTCTAAAATCTACATATTTTTAGAAAATTAGGGGGACTTAGCAATGAAAAAAAGTTGTAGGGAGTGCCTGCTTAAAACATGTTTGTATCTTCTTAGATGCGTATATATTGAACAATTTAATTCCTTTGCTTGAAAAAAATTGAGTCGATTTAGTTTTATAAAAATTATTCAAAATGACTAATTTTTATAATTACTGGCATCTAGGACCTAATCTGTAGAAAGATCCTCTAAAATTGATTTATGACAGAGTTTCCGATGATTTTAATTATGTAAAAAAAATCACGGCGGTGTCGGTGTCTATATTTACCGCCAACACAATGCCGATCT
>JBGCDR010000189.1:0-4593 GCA_045105515.1 Oligoflexales bacterium | reverse complement strand
ATTGTTAGATTATGCTTGAATAGTCAAAAAAATACATCTCAAATATTTTTGACAACAAAAATTTTGTTAAAAAAATATGCTGAACCCATTTTAACGTACTTCAAAATTTGGTTAAAAGCTTACTTGAATCAACCCTGCCTGTCATCTACCATACAGAAAAAGCAAGATATTCAAAAACTTATCGACCCTCCCATCTGTTTTTAAAGGTAAGTATTTTGTTGCCAATCATCAAATTCCCGCTTCTGTTTGCTTAGACTTTGTCCGCAAGCAGTTCTTATTGAAACCCGTCAAAACATCAACTGCTAACTTAAACTCGTTCTTGGACCTTGAAGAAGCTGCAAGGTATTCGCCCTCTGGATGCAATCACCTACTTTTTACTCCCAATATCAAGGGTCAGACTTCTTCAATTAACCATCAAATTTTTCAAGGACGTTTTCATAATATGCAATTACATCAAACTCAAAATGACTTTGTTCGCTCTGTGTATGAAGGGATTGCATATAATTCAAAAAAGCAAATGCAAACTTTGGAAAGCTTTGTTAAAAAATCATCTAATGAAATTAATTTTATTGGAGCAGGGGCAGAATCTGACCTTTGGTGCCAAATTCATGCTGATATCTTTGAGTGCCCTATCCATAAAGTGAAAGATCCTCGTTTAGCAAGTGCGAAGGGTGCAGCTTGGCTTGCTTTTATTGGACTCAAAAACATAACAGCAGATGATATCGAAAATCTTGTTAATATCGAAAGGATTTTTCACCCTATTCAGCAAAATGCTCAGGTTTACCGAGAAGGTTTTTCTAATTTTCTTGATATCAACCAAGCGCAAAATGAGATTTATTGCAGCTAGCAAAGAATTTTATTTTATGATGCTTATCTTTCTGCAAACAGGTCCCATTAGGTTTGGTATATAATCTCTTTTAGTAATTGCGGATCACTGCCAGGCCCTACAACCAAAATAGTTGGACCTGAGACTAATTTTCCTTTATAGGGACGTACCATTGCTTCACTGTCCGAAGGGGTCTTTTCAAAGAAAGTGTAGTAATCATCATCATCGAGTCTGGTACAGCCCTTAACCCTAAGTAACCTATCGGGAAGTGCCTCCATTATCTCTTGTAGCTTCGCAGACGGAAGAGGGTCTGGAAGTGATGCACTTGCTGAAGACCAATGGGTTTTTAGATGGTCAATACCACCACCTTTGTTTGAAGATGCATCGAGTCCTACTAACTCAAATGGATTAAAACCCTCCCAGAAACGAAACGCTATAGTTGGATTCACATTTTGAATCTGCTCCTTCACTTGATTAAATCTAGTTCTGCTGACACTTTGGCTATGATTTAGAAAGACCAATGAGGATACCTGTACTTGGTTAGATTCCAGGTCATTGTAGAAACCTCTTTTTTGCCAATTTCGGACATCGACTACCGATACTTGAACAGGAGGTAGGAAATCTTTAGATATCCCAACACCAAGGAATTCCATTAGAGTTACAGCATCAGTGGTCCCATTAGCTTCGATAAAGGTGACACCTTTTTTACGTCGTGGAATAGCATTCACCTGACTTCGTAATTCAGTGATACCGCTACAGCAAATACAGCTTCCACTAAGAGCTTGAACGTATGAAGGATCTAGAAAAGATAAAAACTGTTGTGAATCAAGGCTAGCATTCTCGTAGTCATTTAGAATCAAGGTAGGCTGCCATCCATCGTCGACATATTTTTCAATCAGCCATTTCAGAAATGTTGTTTTTCCGGCTCCCATGAAGCCTACGATTACTATTATAGGTTCCATTTTTGACACATTCTCCTTTAAGCGGCCATCGGGACTTCTCTAGTGGCTCAATAGTTAACTGTTCATGCAAAGAGGATGCATACTGGTGCCTCCCTTGTTAAATAATCTTATTATCTATATCAGTCCCCTGACAATATGAACCATATAATAGATAAACTGATTATTATGAAGTAAGTGCCGATATTTTAGATAAGCCCCTGCTCCAAAGCCTTTAGCATATAACGCTGTTTCTAAAGAAAACAAGAGGGTATTCCAAATTTATGTTAAATATTTGATTGTTGATTGAGCATTTAAGAGTTACCCATACTGGAAGAAGATCATTGAATCTCAGCCAAGTGGGTACCTCTCTGATGTCCTCTTCCTTTGTAAATAAGCATGCTGACGCGTATATTCCTTGATGACATATCTAATACTACATAAAAAATCTTAATTGTACTTGAGGATAGTAGAATATATGATATAGTATATCAATTTTGTTGAGCTTGGTTTTGGAGAGCTTATGAAATCTATTCTTTTCCTTATTTTCTTAGCAGTAAGTGTAATGGCATATTCCTCAAAATCTGAGTCTTTTTGTATTATTAGGTAGCCACGAACTTAGCTATACGGTAGTGATTGGTTCTTGCGATATTGAAATCGACAAGGAACTTTTTCATGATATATTTATGAAAAATCCACACATTAACTCTAATGAAAAGCCTAATTGCCTTAAATTGAACTTGGATGAATCTAAAAGGTCAAGATACTATGATCCTGACAGCGTAGGTTGTGGAAATATAAAGTTATCAATGGAGCTTATAGCTCACAAAAAATTTCCGCACAATGTAAAAAAAAACGATTTACAGACTGTTTTTTTGCTGCTTAATTTGTTGGGTTTTAAGGATAAAATAAGAAAATTAGCAAATGCAAGCACATTGTTTTTGCGACCCAGGTTCAAGATAAAAACCTTGCTTGAATCAGGATTTTCTCTACACGATCTTAAAAAATATGGTGTGCCAGTTCGTAGGCTATTAAAAGCTGGATTTACGATAGATGATCTTGTAGAAGCGGAGTTTACTCTGAGTTCATTTAGAGATGCCAACGTATCACCAGCTATTCTTAGAGGGTCCGGTTTTTCAATGATTGAACTCTTTATTGCAGGTTACCCAATAAGTGAAATTGTTAGTGCTCGTAGCTAGATAAAAAAGTAGTTCGTGATTCCATATTCAAAACCTTGTTAATTAAATTGTTGAATCTATAAACTTTGCTCCTTTCGCAATATTTAGTATTATGACTTAAAGAGCCGATTACGCAAGCGTAGATAAAAAGTTCATGCTTGCTGAATTTTAGAGGAGCAGAAAATTGCATAAATCTAAAAAAAGTTACTGGAATTCAGCTCTGGCAGCAGGAACATTCATTATTCTGCTTTCAGCTTTGATAGCTTATTTTTTTCCAAACCTTAGCTTTCTCAATCCTCAACATCGGGTGATTTCGAACAGGAAAGATTCCCAAATCCAGCTAGATGCTGATCATGAAAATAACGTAGTCATGACTGTTGATTGGGAGTTATTACAGACTATGGATTACCAAAATTTTGAGATTCCTAGCAAGTTACAGGAAGCTGTAAATATGCGTATAAGAATCCCTGGATTCGCTGTGCCACTCGGTGATGGACTCAGCAACATTAAAGAGTTCCTCCTAGTTCCAAATCAAATGGCATGCATTCATGTTCCTGCGCCTCCACCTAATCTAGTTGTTTTAGTTGAGCTTGAGGAAGGTGTTTCTTTTAGAGAGCTTTCAGGTCCACTTTGGATAGAAGGAGTTTTGAAGGTCAAGAAAAGCGAAAGCATCTATGGGTCTGCTGCATATGAAATAAAAGCTTATACGGTTAAGCCTTATACAGCTCCAAGTTAAGTTGTTATACTCAAATTCCTCAATAACACTGACTCTCTTCGGATTAATCCTACATTGTGTATTTCTATGCCGTCTAATTAGTTGCTAAATGCAAAGGTATTGGCTCTTTCAGCAATATCAAGTGTTAAGACGCAGCGAGCCTCAATGTGTTGAGGAGATCTATGAATAATTGGAATTGTCCCATCTCTCCAAGCAGTGCCTTTCATAATAACGACTGATCTATTAGGAGCTTGCGCGATACTAACCTTGCTATTAGGGTTCTCTGCTTTCTGGGTCCAAGTTTTTATATCCACATTTGCATTACTATTAAAATATTTCATATCGTTCACCCATTGACAACTTTCTCCATACAAACAGTGAATTAACCTTGCAGGTACATGATCGACATGAAACTTTGGACACATCGGCTTTTCCATGCTGGAGATTCTTAGCCCAAGATTTTTTTGGTCAAACAGAATTGAAAACATCTCAACTAGCTCATTAATCCAACTCTTCATAGATGTAGCCCCTGGAAGACTTGGTAAAAACTCGAGATGATCCGAAAGGCTTTCGAGACTTACAATTTTGGCAAATTGGAATCCACTAAAGGCCAACTTTCTTGCATACTGATTCCGTTCTTCGCAATCAGCTTGACTCCAAAGGCAGAGAAATATTTTCGTCATAAATCTTGGAGAGGTCTTGACGATGCTCTGTGGATAAGTAAGGACTATTAATCTCATTGCTCAAACATTGTGTCATCTTTTTTTCCTATTCTTAATTTAGTTCTCTAAAGCCGTATTTAGTGTCTGGTCGGAAACTAAATTCTTGCCTTTGCAACTCAGTTTTTTTTATCGCGGTTGAAATTAATTTTAAAAAATCTTCTTATTTTCCAGTGATAAGTGAAAAATACCATATTTTCGGCAATTAAATATCTTC
>JBGCDR010000188.1:0-24290 GCA_045105515.1 Oligoflexales bacterium | reverse complement strand
TAATAAAAGTGAGCCATTTTTTTTAAGTTTTTTCTTCCTATATTTTTTTTATCTAGTCACTTTTGGTACTGCGGCTTAGAATTTTTCTGACCTATTTAATGAAAAATTGGAAAAAATCTTATTTGAATCAGCCCTGGGTGTTCCCCTTGATATGGGTACAGAGTTTGACGACATCTCAGATCTTGCTAAAACCACATTTTTTGAGTCAGAATTTGACGAAAAGCATCGGGTTTCCCATGAAAGATGGATGCAAATTAGAGCAAATAGGAGGTTGTTCTTTAATTTGATGATTGAGCAAGGCTTCACAAATCATCCATTCGAATGGTGGCACTATAATTTTGGAAACCATCCATGGGCCGAGGAACTTGCTACCACCTGGATTTATGATTCAGCTGAAGAAAAAGTGTTGAAGATTGAGAAGTCTCTATCATAGCAAGAAGCTTAAAGATGCGATCAAGCAAGAAAATTTTCTCGTTTGATTGACTCTTTAATAAATTCTTTCTTAAGGTTCGCCTTACTCACCCAACTCTACTTGGTATCCAAAGACTTTCAGGGTTTCTGTTTTGACATTATCACCACTTTCTATGCGATTGACAGTATCAAAGTCAACCTGGAGTAGAATGTTAGCTTTTTTTGAGTGAGGCATCTTGGCAACCTGTCCCCTTCAAAATTAGTAACCTACCCATTTATCCGTGGTAGAACCTTTTTAAATTATATGACAAGTATACGAAAGACTGATCTGCTAAAGTCATTAGACGTCGCAGATGACGCATATAGTTTCATAAGCTTTTGGATTTCAAATGCTTGCTTGACCCTAAAATCACCCTATCCATAACGGCCTTAAAACCTGCAAGAAAATTCAGATTTACTTGAAATGGACGAGCTTGCAAAGCAGAAGGTTAAGCCTCTATTAAAAGAGTATTGGGAAAAAAGACCTGATAAATTGACAAATTTTCTTCTGCGCATCCACGAAAAGTTGCTTATCTTATTTGTTCTGGAGAAAGGAGTCCTGGTTTGATTCCTGAGTGCTTGGGTTTGCTTGAACGGTAAAATATTAGTTTTTTTATAGATTCTGCATTCAACCTGTTGATCTAATGAGCAAAGTGATTTGTTGACATCTCCCCATTAATTCCCTATAGAAATCACTCTCAATGTTATTCGCTCATCCAATTGGGAGAATTATTTATGCAATTAATTAGACCTTTGTTTTGGATATTTTCAATATGCTCCAGTATGGCTCAAGCTGAATTAATTTATGAAACGAATTTCAAAAGTAGTGCGACTGATGTGGTTTATGTTACTAATTGGAAGAGCGATGCAAATTGCATAGTATATAAAACCACATGGGATTCAAGGGCTAGAGGAAACTTCAATGGTCTTTGGAAAAATACTGATTACCAGTCATCAGCGGATCGGAAAGTGTACTACACCAATTGGAAGAGTGAAGCCAACTTGATTGTTTATTATACCGATTGGGAGAGTCAAGCGCATTGTCCTAGGTAGTTGAAATAACTGTTTTCACTTGACACTTCATTTTCAACCCAAGATGGTTCCATTGTTGATTCGTCTACACTTCATTTGTAATGTTATATAGCAGTCCGCTATGAAGGCTGGGAACCTATATTTTGCGTTTGAGCAGTTGCCACAGTCTGCCCTTTGTTGGTAGATTTACTAATAAACTTTGCTACTCAATCTCACCAAAATGACCTTACCCATGTAGAGCAAATCACCAAAATTAAAAATTTTTAATAATGATATAATTGTATGTGAACTTATCCTTTTTTAAGCGTGAAACTTAAAATTGAGATTTTTGACTATAAACATTTATTAAACTTTTGGATAGGTATTTAAATATATGAAATTCAATATCTTTATTGCATTCTTATTGGTTTTTTTTGAGTCAATTTCTCTTTCTCAACAACAAGTTGCAGAAAATTTACCTACAAATGCTGCAGCAATAAACGTTGGTAAATATTATTTCTACCTTGGGTACAATCGTGCATTCTTTGGTTCCAGTAGCATAAAATTCCACGGCAAAAATCATAAATTTGAATTGAAGGATGTAAAGGCTTCTGATCGAGCCTCAATTCTTAGTGAAGATTACTACAAGAATGTTAGTGTACCCCAATACAATATCAGATTCGGCTATAGATTTGCTCCATATTGGAATATCTCTATTGGTATTGACCACATGAAATATGTCCTCGACAAAGGACAAACAGCAATTATAGAAGGGTATATAAATGCTGAAGACTCAGAGCAGTATGCTGGGAATTACGATAACGAAGCGATTGTTATAGAAAAAAAATTTTTTAACTTTCGAACATACGGATGGTTTTAACTATATTCCAATAGAAATTGATTCTGAACACTCCCTTGATTTTTTTAAGTCTCCTGAATGGTTTGATTTTAAAAGAGTAAGTCTAATTGGAGGAGTAGGTGCAGGACTTATGATTCCAAGAAGTGATGTTAGGCTTTTTGGGAAAGGTGACAACCACTATTGGAATCTTTCAGGTTGGGGTACTTCTATGCATGTTGGTATTTCACTCAAGATCAGTGATGCTTTTTTTGCAAGATTTACCGGAAAATATGGAAGAGTAGAAATGAAAAACATACCAACTACTGGAAGCAGTAGTGATCGAGCTGAGCAATTAATTCACTTTATGCAAAATTGTACTGCCCTTGGATACAGCTTCTGAACACAAAACAAACTTCTCAGTATGAGGACTCAATGTAAGTTTTTAAATTTTCACGGGTGTCGCCCAGTAACTTCGAAGCGACTATTTGTAAAATAATAGATTTTTATTTTGTGACGATAAGCAGAATAGCCTGAAAAATCGGTTCATGTTACCTATTCATTTAAGTGGGAGGGGTATTTTGAAAAAGCTAGTTTTTTACGTATTTTCAGTGATTTGGATTTCTATGATAGCTTGTGGAGAACTTGAAGAGACTGATGAGACAACAGAGGAATCGCTTAGTGCAGATCCAACTACCATCGATCCGGATGATGAAAGTTCTGAGAACTCAGGTCGATGGTTTGCTGGCACAAACTTTGAAATGGGAGATGCCGAGCTAATTGCAGCAGCTATAGGTAACGATAATACAGGCATTAATCTCTATTTGTTGGGCTCTAAATTAAGCCCTACCCTGTGGGAACCGCTTTCGGATTATACCGAGGATACCACTACTTACAGATCTGAGGTGGGAGCTATTGCTGATGTTGGGTCTAATGGGACTGTGATAGGAGCTCGCCTCTATGGCTTGGCAGATGGAACATCGTTGCCTTACTTTGGTGATTCCCAACTTGCTTTGATCGATTCTGATGGTCTTACTACTGCTTTAAAACCTGAAGGTGCTGATGGGTTTACCTTTCTCAAAGGAGACTACACCGTAAGTATTATCGAGAACAATGGGAGATTGGTCTACCATAACAACAAGCTCTTTATTAGAGGTGACAATACAATCCATATGGTGGATTTTTCTGAAGATAACACTATGGAACTATTGTTTACAGCTGCAGTAACAGCCCCAGAGGATTTTTATCTCTATGTAGCTGGTGATGGGACCCCATTGGTAGAGGTAGATGATACCTACTTTTTGCTGATTGGAGAAGACTATACGTCTACGGAGGTTTATTTGCCATCAAACGAAACCATCACAGCCGCTCCGCAGGGATTTTTTGTAGGAAGTATCGGATCGACAATAGATTCTGCAGTCCGCTATCTCCACAATGATGGTACTGGACATCCCGTACCATCAGGTTTTTCATTGCTTGGAACCACTGCGATAGTTGATGATAGCTGGGAAGTTGATTTAAGCACGACTTTGAGCTTTCCAGCAGCATTTTTCGAGCATCCTAGTTATATGATCGACTTATCACGCAGCATGTTCTGGGATGGAGCATCAATACGAAAATTTACATCGAACACAGAAACTGATTCCGTGTCCACTTCACTCTATAGCAATATCAATCACACATTCACCACGAACGAGCAAATGGTGGAAAAGGTTTTTGGTCCTGTTCAGGGGGTTAGCGACAACTTTCTTGGCGCTGGATGTTCATCAGGAAGCACTGCAGTGTGTTTTGTAGTGGAAATAAACACCGAAACTGGAGACGTACTCTACGACTCCCTTGTGAATCTGCCAAGTAGCATCAGTGACATTCAAGGTATAACATTTTATAAAGTGGGAAGTTCCACTGTAATAGTTAATACATCATCTTCCAATACTATTTCGCCATTTGGAACCATTGATCTAAGCACTGACCCAGCAACTTATTCAGCAGCAAGTCAGAATATGATTGATAGCCTTTTCTCTGGTGATGCTGCTGTCGGAAGTGACGACAAACTCTACTTCGTCTTCTCCAGTAATCTGTATCGATATACACCTACATCTTCGAGTAATTCTGTAGAGCTTGTAGACTTGATGGATAGCAATGACTCAGATAACAATGATTCCTACACGCCCTTCTTTGTTATACCCCTGGTGACTGGAGAGAGCTCCGATTGTACTCAAGGAGTTGACAGACGTATAGAAAAGGTTTGGATGGAAACTCCAAGTGATGAGGGCTTGAGTATTAGATTTAGTCCTTGCGGTTCCGCAAGTGAAGATGCAATTGCACAACTCAGTGATAATGCCTTTGATACATCTACAAGCGTTACGTCTGTTGTTTCACCGATGATTATGAGCAACTTACTCTATGCAGGGGATGTAATCTTAGAAGAAAGCTCATCCACAGATGGCACCGGCACCTGGTCGGCGTACCGTAGAAATTTTACCACAGTGGATTTTACCTTCTCGGAATCTGATGTTTCGCAAGAGGAAATCAAATCTTATCTTAGTACCAATGTCTTAACTGCCAACAGCTCTCATTATCTAAATAACGTAGTGGATCTTGGGAACTCTAAATTCCTTTACAGCCTGGAGTCCACATCCCTTGGAAGTAAAAAAATTATTGGTTCGGCAACGGGTAATTATGTTGATGCACCTAGTTTTGCAGGACTCAGTGTTATCAGCGCCATACCGTTAGCAAGCGGAGCATCATTTATCAAATATTATGATGAAAATTCTAGTTCTCCCTATTTTAGTGGGGCAACAGTTGATGAAGATGGGAATATTACTGTGTTGTCACAGACCCTTAAAGATCTAGTGACCGTGGTGAAACGTTGATGCTGTTAATACCTAATTTCAGTTGAAACCTTATTTTTGAGAATTCCATTCTTGTTATTGGCTTCAGCTTTGCTGTATTTTAACTTGATGCTCTTATCAATTTTCTTTTGAACTTTATTATATATTTTCAGGACATCATCTAACAGTGATTTCATAACAATGCTTCTATCCAAGGAATTCGGATGGGTAGAAAGAAGGGAAGAATATTCATTTTTTAAAGCCATTCTTTGCCAAAACTCAATTGCCTCATGGGGGTCATATCCGGCTTTACTCATTAATACTAAGCCTATTTTATCTGCTTCCAATTCATTAGATCGGCTAAAAGGTAGTTTATAAAGCAGTTCACCTCCACCACCGATAATAATATCTGCAAAAGGTCCTAAAAAGCTTGAAGCAAGAAAACTAAGGATATCAATAAAAGATGAAGAAATATGCCTATCTACTTGAGTTTTTGCAGTATGCATTGAGACTGCATGACCAACTTCGTGACCAATAATGGCCGCTAAAGCTGGTTCATTTTCTGCCTTTTCAATGATACCAGTATAAATTGCTATTTTTCCACCTGGTAGACAAAAAGCATTTATATTTGAATCATCTTTAACAATAACAAACTCCCAATCAAAACGTTTTGAATCTGGAAACCATTCTATTGTTTTTGCCTTTATTGACATAAAAATCTCATTTACCTGCTGGTGCAAGGGCCCTTTGTTGATAAGATCTTTTCCTTCTATTATTGAGAGCAATAGGGATTTAGATTTTTTTTGAAGATTACTATCGACGATTGCAGCATCGAGATTACCATTTTTGACCTTAAATCCACCATGTAGGGCTCCAATACCAGCTGGAAGGGAAAGAATCATAGGATGTATCTCATCACTATGTATTCTAAGTAATAGTGAAGTTCCAAAAAGTCCTACCCACCAAATGGAATAAGCTGCAATCGCTGCTGCTTTATAGGAGGGGGAAGAATACTGGCCCTTTATAGCCTCAGCCTGTACACTTTCCTCAATCAGCTCGATGTCAAACTTTTGCCTATGTTCCGAATGTGCTGAGCTACGTGAATAGCAAACTGTGTTTGAGGTAAAGGTGAAAATTAAAATCCAAAGAATCTTATTAAGCATTTTAAAACAGTCTCTTACCGAATTATCAGATGTATTTTTTTAAAAATTGTATAAACTACTTAGTGGTAGAAACTACCTTTTTGACATTACGCTAGTCAATGAATTTCTTGCTAAAGATTTAAATATATAAGCCTAATAGATCAATCTATCAAAAACTAAGTTTTGATAACAGACACAGTAATCTCAAAATAGTATTTCAGCTATCTTTTTGTCTGTGCTCATCCGGCATTAAGCGACATTTCTGAGTGTTGATTTAGCCCCACTTAAGAACCAGGTTTTTCTTTTTCCAAGACCCTTGATTTCTGTATATCCTCTCAGATTCAGATTCCAATTTTCTTTTAATAGTTCAAACGTTGATTCTGAAACCTGTATTTTTCCAGCCACTCCCGAGGATTCCATCCTCGATGCAGTGTTCACACAGTCACCCCAGATATCAAACTGAAACTTTCTTTTCCCAATGACCCCTGCTATGACAGTTCCTGTGTTTATGCCAATTCTGAGTCTGATATCTATCCTTGACTCTTTAGCTATTTTTTCTGTGTAAGCCATCATCTCTAACGCCATCTCTGCAATTAGGTCTCCATGCAGCTTGGAGGGTTCTGGAACCCCTGCAGCAACCATGTAAGCATCCCCAATGGTCTTTATTTTTTCTAGGCCCAGCTTGCCTGCAAGGTCATCATAGTAAGAGAACAATTTATTCAGGAGAGCAACTATGGGCTCTGCACCCATATTTTCTGTCAGCTTGGTAAAGCCAACAATATCAGCAAAAAGAATTGTCGTATCCGAGATTCTATTTGCAATCATCTGGTGACCACGACTCTTTAGCTCTTGAGATACTGCACGAGGAAAAATATTATCGAGAAGTCGTTCTGAACGCTTGTATTCGAAGTTGAGTCTAGCCTCCATCTGTACCTGATTAAAATGCACAATGCCTACAATGGTTAAATTAATTAGAATGCTTAGAATCATTGCCGAACCTGCAATAAGGCGCGTACTAGTCGTGTCTGGCCCTGGAAACCAGCCAGTAAATAATTGAGAAATGATGAATAAACAGTACAAAAAAATAGACGCCAAAATAGCACAGTATTTACTTTTTTTTTCTTCGGTGGAAAATGCTAGAAAACTCGCAAGCATGGAGCAGGTATAATAGTGGTAATAACCGCTGTTAGTCCCAAGCAATATATTTAGGTAGGTAAATTCAGAGATAACCAGGAAAAAGAACAATTTTTTCCCGGGACCTGCATTATTTTTTTTGTTTAGGATTAGAACGCCAACAAAAAATGTGTTTATACAAAAATTGAGACTAATAACCATGAGTCCGTGCTTAAGCTCAGGTAGCAAAAAAGCCGGTATATGAAGAAAATTCATAAGAATTGTCAGAATAATGATAATATTGATCATGAAAATCCGAGATTTTTCAGCAGGTTCGGTCACAGTTCCGCTTGGATCGCACAAGATTTTCAGCCAAAACCAAATCTTTTTCCGGATATCAGAGCTCCCGAATTAATCCGTTTCAGTGGTATAAACGGCTTTCGGAAGTATTTGGGAATTCTTAACTTTATCAATGGTGGTGGTGCATAGAAAAAGATGCTAATTCAAATAGTTTTTCAATTTGCTTTTTCTGCTCCCTTTTGAATTTTTATTATTTATTAAAAAATAATCTATATTCGAGCATAAAATTCAATTACTACCCCTGATTCTCCGCATTCAATCAAGTGGCGAAATTTTTGTCATTTACTGCAGCTTAAAAGTGATAAAATAATTGCTCATTCATTACTGACTGAACAATATAGTATTTTACCGCCAGGGAGGAATATGTCCTGCATAAAAAATCTACCTATTGTGATGCTAATTATTGCTCTGGCAGCTTGTGAAAATAGGCCCACTCTCTCACGTACCAACCCTGTTAATATTGGACCACACCCAGACTGCAAGCTAAACCAATGTATAGTTTCAGCACAACCAGCCGGAGATACTTGTCAGATTACTTATAAAACAAAAGGCAGTGCCTGCAATGATGGCAACCCAAAAACGGAAAATGATAATTGTAATGGAGCAGGTTTGTGTGGTGGTGACGTAGCTAAATCATCTCTAATTTTAGAAAACCCAGAGATATCGGGCTCACTTGAAACACTCTAAAAAAAAGGAACTAAACGGATCAGAATAAGCTGAAGAAACAGATGAAACTAAGGAACCGTACTCAGCAGCTATGTTCCTGGGGGGTGTCTAACTACTTTAGATGAAGGGAGTGAGTGTAGGCTTAGTATGGCAAAGGCTGGGACCCCATGTAACTATACTCAGGTGACCCGCATGAATGATCGTTGGGACGATTAGGTCAATAATCAGGGTAAATGTCGAACCCAGAATCGCCCGATTTTTATTGTGTAATTCAGGGGGGCTGCTCATAAACTATATTTGGAGCTTGCTAAAATCTCTGGTGCTTCCGATATTTACTAGAATATTCATAGTAATATCAGCCGTATATGATTCGTTGGTAGACCATTGGCACCAAATTTGCTATTTTGTGGCACCTTATAAAATGAATAAATAGAAGATCATATCCACAGAATCATAAATTTTGAATTATTGAAAAAATATGAAGAATGAAACTAAAGATGGAAGTCGAATTGGAAGATATAAATATCTTATTTGGATCAATTCCAAAAAAAGAGAAAATCTCAGAATGAAAAATATCCTAGTCCTTACTTTTTTAATAATTTGCACAATTGCAAACGCATCAAATTCACTATCGAGATCTTTATCAAGATCAGAAATCTATCCTGATTTTACGTACCCAAAAGTATCGTCTAAGTCTTTTCAAGATGGGGTTTTTGACCGCGATTATCAGTTATTAGTAGTGAATAATATTGATTATTATTCAATCTCAAAATCCTTTGCGGCAGATTTTGGAGATGAAAATAGGAACATAATTGGTTTGCAGACTCATTATGGTTATTTAGTTGTACCTGTCAAAGACTATATCGAAAAATTGTTTGTAGAACTTCCCAAATCCGATAAAAATAAGCTCAATTCAATGCTAGATTCTCCTTACTTCAAGGTTAATGATCTTGCAGATCTGCTTGAAAAAACCCATGCTTTAAAAGCACTTTTAAAACAACCTTATCGAATATTTTCTAGCTCATTTATCCATGCAAACACTTTGCATCTTGGTTTAAATCTCTTAAAACTTTATAATCTGTTTAAATTGGGAGATCTACAAGGTGCAGAACTATCTTCAGTTCTAATCCTTTCCACCATAGGCTCTTCTATTGGCTCAGCAATTGCTGGCCCGCACTCATCAAGCATAGGTTCTTCAGGTGCTATCTATGGAGTGATTGGTTACAATCAAAGTTTACAAAATAAAAGCCCATATCATATTTCAGCAGATTTTATAAAGAATTCATTGATAACAGAAGGTGTTGGAAGAATTGCAAATCTAAAAATAGCACATGCATCTCATTTCTCTGGTCTTGTAACTGGGGTATTGTTTCAGTCTTTAGTTCAGAGTTTTATACCTGTACTCAAACCAAGGATCTCAAGTAAATGGGTTGTGGGTACCTATGCATCCCTATCGATTATTTCTTATATTTATACATGGTTTTTAAAAAACAATTTCAAATTTAATCAGAAATTTATTAGTAACCCATATCCAGGGATAGCGCATAAGTTACGTACAATTTCTCATCTTTATGAAAATGAGACAGTGCAAAATAAAATCTAAATGCAAATCGCTAGGAATCAAAATTGTGGTTTATGCAAACTCTGCTAATCTAAAGCGGCATTCATAGCAATTTTAATAATCACTGGAACAACATTCCAATAGAAGTTTGAATCTTAACATTTTAATTACAAATTCTACAAAAATTTCGACTTAAAGCCCCTGTTATGAATACAAAGTCTTTCACTTAGACGCTACCCACTTGAACCCAAGGGCATTGAGTAGGTCTATTCTTTTTTGGGTCATCTGTTTGGAATGGCCACTGGGAAACTTTTTGTATTCTGATCTTTGTGTGCTCACCCATCGCCCTAGAGCTAGATTTTTTATGTATTTTGTGGGAACCTCGCAATCACCAAACTGCTCATGATACGCACGGAGCTCAATGTATCTTATGGACCATCGATGTTGACCCTTTCGTTGTCCCCATTGGAATCCAATGTTTTCCAATTTTTGAACCTTTTTTCGCGTCATGGAAGATCTTTTTCCTTCATCCATGTACTTCTTTTCCATTCGTTGCTTGTTCACCCATATGCCAAGCACTGGGTTGTTCTTGTATTTTTGTGGTACATTACAGTCCCCTTTAACCTCACAGTATTCAATCAGTTCATAAAATCTTTTATACCAGGTTTGAAGAGCTTGGCGTTGACGATTAGTGCACAATTCATCGAGTTCATATTGAGAAGGCTCTCGTTGCCATTGGGTTTGGCTACGGGAAGTATTCGTTATCGGGCGAGGAAAAAAAGTGAGTTCGTAATCTTGATCATCATCAGGCCATTCTTCTTCTGGATTAGTACAATAATTAATATCCAAATTATCAAAAAAAACATTTTCCTGTTGCGTCGCTTCAGATTTACCACTTCCATAGTAAAAACTGAATGATCCTAGAACCATTAGATTTAAAAACAAAGTAATTGATTTGATTTTCATATTTTTTCCGTGTTCATTACGATTGTTCGAAATGTATGGTTTAACTAGGATATTGAGGATATTATATTTGTCAAGGAAGTAATGTGCTAAGAATAATTCAAAAAGAAGTTATCATTACAAAATGACAAACAAATTTATGAAAAATAATGCTTTGATTTTAAGTGAGCCTCAGGAAAAAATCGAACTCCCTAACAAAAGGATAGTTCTTTAGCAAAATCTACGAACAAGCACATGTTTATGATTGTTGAGTTTTGACTTTGGTTTTGCTATTTTCTAGGGGGTTTATTGCCCCCTAATTTACTCCATGCCTTATGGTTATGGAACTCTAGTTTTAAGAATCATCGCCACCCTCAAAATTTCCTCAAAATAATAATCAATCACTTTTACCATTTTTACTAATCTTTTGCATTTAATCTTCTCCATTTTTAAAATATAGACTTTGCTTAACTTAATTGGAGGAAAATAAAAAATGCTTGCCCCCTTATTATTAGGCCTGTTGACCACTTCCTGCGGGGCTTTCTGGAGTTCAGTTCATATGGCTACAGTTAGGATAATTTAGGTTTCTTTTTTTTCGTTTCTTTCAGTTTATCAGACTTCTCTTGAATCTATTCATTGTAGGCTTCATGTGCTCATATTTTATTGTCATCTTTAAGAGTAAAGCTACGAGGTGAAGCAAGGGAAATGCTGGTCATGATGATGGAATTCTTGTTTAAATACATTGAAAAGTTTATTAAACTGTTTTAAAAATCTATTAGGCCCCCCATAGATATGCTAAAAGCATATGATAGTGGCGGAAATTTGCTAGTTTGCTAAGGAAGCATCATGAATTCACCTTTGATTTCTGTTATTATTCCCTGCTATAACTCCACAAGATTTTTGAAGGACACCATAGATAGCCTCCAAGCACAAACCTATCAGCGCTGGGAAGCGATTTTTGTAGATGATGGATCTACTGATAATACCATCGACTTTATAGAAAAAGTCAAGGATGAGCGCTTTCGAGTCTATAGTAAGACCCCTGAAGGTCTGCCTTGCAAATCTAGAATGCATGGCTTTAAGTTTGCAAAAGGTGAGTACCTAGTATTTTGGGACCATGATGATTATTCGCATCCAAGACGTTTCGAATCACAAATTACAACATTTTTAGAGAGTCCGGACGCCGGTGTGGTTTATACAGATCGAATAATTGTCAATACTGAATCATTCGATAGCAGGGATTTCATAACAGATGTTAAACCAGCAAAAATACTTGAGTCAAACGAGCTCTACGAAGGTAATCCTATTACTTGGTCAAGTGGAATGATAGAAACAACAGTTTTTAATTCTGTGGGAGGCCTATGTACAGATCAAGAAATGATAGGCGTAGACGATTACCACCTTTGGCTCAAAGCTAGTTTTGTAAAAAAAATATATCATATTCCATCTCCACTTACATTTTATCGGGTTCATGGCAGTAACCTAGGTACAGATCAAGGTATATTTATTCCTGGGCTACAAAGTATTCTGGATTATTTTTTGAAAAAACCAGGTAGTCCGACTTATCTGATAAATAGTCTGCGTCATCAACTTGCAAAATCAAAGGGAGTCATGACAATCCCCGAATCTCCTTTCCGAGCATTACTTTATATATTAAAAAGTTTACGTTACCGGTGTCCCCCTAAAACATTTATGATCTTAACTTATGCTGCTTTGAACTTTTTTCTACCCCATGGTATGAGGAAAAAGCTGTTTCTCAGGCTTCACCAATACTGAATATTCTTAGTTTGTGCAGCTAGACTAATTTTTTTAATTTACATGGGAATATTTGTTCTTGAAATAATCATAAAAGGTAATCTCTTAACTTTCTAAAGCTGTGATATTATAAATTTTTGAGTTCATCCTCTAGTTCGTTCATTTCAGTTTGTAATTCATCAAATTTACTTTTATATTCTTCAAAGCTTATATCCCCATTTCCCAACATATCTATCAATTTTGAGGATTGTTTTCTTAATTCTTTAATTTCTGAAATGACTGTATTGTATCTTTTCATATTTAAAACTTGAGCTTTAGCCTGCTCACTATGAATTATCTTATAGTATATTTCGGTAGAATCAGTTTTTGTCAACAGGCTGAAGAATAAAACAAACCCATTACTTAAATCGGACCTAGAAAAATAGATTCCCGAAGATTTTGCTTCTAATTTAGTTTCCAATACATTAGCATATGCATCAATAATATCTGATTTTATTAGATAGCTAGCTTCAGATAGTAAATTTGTGACAGTTTCATGAGCTGTCTCGGCTCGCATATGATTTTTGATTACCGAACCAAAAAATTCTTCTTTTGCGTCAGTTATACCTGATTTTACGAGGTGTTCCTCCGTTTTCTCAAGGAATTTTTTTTCTTCTATTGTGTTTGATACTATACTCTTATTTTGTGTTATAGCTAAACCATATTGGCCGAAAAGAATAAAATGAGCTGCTATAAAACTAAATATTGATGAATTCATAAAATTTCTCCAATTAAATGTTTGAACCACTCCAAGTAACATGGAACAAAAACTTCTACAATCCCAGTAAATAGTAATAATATTTTATCTAGCCATATAAATTCGATTTTGTACCGTTACCCTATGGGTTGACCTAAACTGAGTATCCCACCTCCAAATTATTTGGTTGAGAATCCAGAAATTTCAAGACCAACCCTTTTTTTGATGAATAGTAAATCTTATTACATTCTATATCAGTTAGGTATTCAATCAAAAACAGTGTATAAGTATCTTGCAAAATAGCATAATGGATTGATTTATTCGTGGGGGAGAAGCTAAATGCTAGGAAGAAACAAGGCAGATGCATGGAATCCTAAACAATATCATTTGTATAAAAATAGCCGTAACCAGCCTGCTTTAGACTTGATGAATACCTTACCAAAAGACGATGTTTTAAAAATTGTTGATCTGGGGTGTGGGCCTGGAAACGTTACACAACAATTAAAGGCCAGGTATCCAAATTCGCATGTTTTGGGTATCGATAATTCTAGCCCTATGCTTGCACAAGCAAAAGAAAATTATCCTCAAATAGATTGGCAGAAACTAGAAATTAGTGATGTTAAGGGTTCTTTCGACCTTATATTTAGTAATGCTGCATTGCATTGGTTGTCAAATCATAAGCAATTGTTTCCGAATCTGTTAGAACTCCTAAGTCCTAAAGGCACCCTAGCTATACAAATGCCTTGCACCAAGGATCGCAGATCCCATATATGTTTAGAGTCACTAGTCAACGATTATTTAGAAAGATTCCCTGAATTAAAGCAGCATATGCGTAAAAATCCAGTATGTACTATGGAAGAATATTATGAGTTGTTGGCCGAGACCGGAGTTGATGTGGATATTTGGGAGACCACTTACCTTCATGTATTAGAAGGAGATAATCCTGTTTTAGAGTGGATGAAAGGAAGTGCTCTTAGTCCAATTCGAGGTACATTAAAAGGTGACGATTACCATAGTTTTGAAAAAGAGTATGGCGAAAAGCTAAAAGATTATTATCCCATCAATAAGAATTTTAAAACTTTCTATCAGGTTAAACGGATATTTATCCTTGCAAAAAAATAGGTGGCTATAATTTCGGACTTGAAGTACTTGTTATTGAAATCAGATGGATATTCCCAGACGGCTCCCAAATTAGTCATGGAGCTTGCATTCTAACCAATAGCGTTCAGTTTTACGCTAAAGCCGATATTAACCCTCAATTACTTTAGTTGTTCTTGTCTAATAATCTTTTATAAATAGTCTATGATTTTTGTATTCTTCTCCACATTTGCAAAGAGCATCATCCCTTGCCATTTTTTCAAATTTTGATTTGTAGTCGTTTTTGTAAAAATTTGGATTATTAAAGAAACTATCAAAGAAATCCTGGTTAATCTCTTTTAAATGTTGCATTTTTTCTTCGCATTGCATTGTATATTCTTTTCTTTCACTTTCATCTAAAACCTTTTTAGATTCTTCATAGTCTCTCGCTGCCCAGTCAAATTCTTTTTCAAATTGTTCGATTTTATAGAGTTTGCTTTCAGCGTCAGACTTTTCGCATACAAGGAAATTTCTTTTATTGACATCTTTTTCCCTACAAATACCATTAGTATAGTCATTGACTTTCCATTTTAGTAGGGATTTTTGAAGGGAAATCATTGAACGTTCTTCATCAAGTTCCAAAAATTTTTCTTGTACGCAGATTCTTTTGTATTCAAGGTCCTTATCTTTTTCCCATAGAATATCTTCATCAATATTGCTGATTCTCCACTCTGATATGGATTTTAATAGGTAGCTGATTGGACATTCTTCATCAAACCCCAATAATTTGGATTTTAAAATATAATAATCGTTATGCCTTTTCAGCTTTAAATTTGGTTTTGACAACTCGTTGAAAATAGATTTTAACTCATCGTCTCTAAAAATAGGATTTTGTCTTGCGAGTACATTGTTATGAAAAATTTCACTTTGCTCATCCATGTTTTTTCTGCAAACAATTCGGTCAAAGTAGTCACATATAATGGGGGTTTCTTGAAATGCATTCTCAGGCTGAAAAACTAGCATTCTTAAAAAATTTTCTGCGGCAACACCAAATCTTTCCAAGTCCCTTGCTTCGTTTTTGCCATTTGTGACGCAATACTGTTTGGGTGATGCATAAACTTTTAAGCAGAATGTTAAAAATAGAATGCAATTTATAATTTTCATGAAAAATCTTTCATAGTAATTTTATAAAGGCGAGACATTTGTTGAGGCGTTCATGCAAAATAATCTTCCAATTAAGTACCTTTTACTAAAAACGTAAAAAATTCAAACCGATAATTTAACTGTAAAAATAGATTAGGTCAATATAGAACTATAGCCGGTATTTATTTGAAAATTTAGAAGGTGTTTGACTTAAGGGTTTTTCGAAGTCTACTCAATTTCTCTCGGGAAGAATATTGCTCGGCTATTTTAGAAGCCGAAAGAGAAGGATTCTACTTAAAATTGATAGCCAATTGCTAAATCTAAAAAGGGCAAAACAAACATTGCACTTAAATTCCACTTTTAACAATCCAGCGTTAACTGAGTAATAAAGTAGTAGAAAACTATAATATCGATTAAATACAGTTACTTAAATTTTTCTATCAGCGTCTAAAAAATTTACACCTAAAAGAAAAATTAGAAATGAATAAACATCTCATAAGCAAAAAGGCCAAACGCTATATAAATGATAATGAAGGTTAACTTAATCGAAATCCAATGAAGATCCCTAAGCTCTTTCACAGCTTTTATATTTCCATTCATGGATTCTTTAATTAAATATAAGCGAAACATATCTGGCGTCATTGCAATTTCTCCTTTTGCCTATGTTCTGTTTTGAACTCTCTAGTGGAAGCGTGCTTCCATCTATTTTTCTGTCTGTGTCTTCCAATTCTCTTGGTCATTATTTCTGCTTAGATATTTTTCTAGCTCACAGATGATATCATCCTGCCCCAAGATTAAAGGGTAAGAACGCATGGAATCTAAGTCTGCCCAAATATAATCTGAATGCTCAGATGGGCTGAGCTTAATCTTAGGTAAACTAATAATATCTGATATGTAAACATGTAGCTTGTAGTAGTATTTGGTGTGGTGAGCGAAGTAACTACCTACTAGCTTGATTTCTAAACCTGATATTTCAATGCCAGTCTCTTCCTTTATCTCTCTATGAAAGGCATCTAGAGCTGACTCATTCTTTTCTAATTTTCCCCCTGGGGTTCCCCAGGTTTCCGCTTGCTCATCGATATCAGCTCTCTTTAAGAGTAGATATTTATCTTCAAAGCAAATAAAACCTGTAGACACTGCAATTTAAGGCTTATGGTGAAAAATTGGAGTGGAGGATAATTCAAAATTCGTTCTCATTGCTACCTACATTGTGCGTGCTCTTTCATCATTATTTTTCGTGATGATCTGCGTTCCTTTTTTTATCCTTATTTTCCAAAAATGGTTTCAAGGATAAAGATGATACTAAACCCAAAAAATGCTATATAACACCCTATTTTTATCCTTAGCCATAGTAGCTCTTTGTACTGCTCACCTGCTTTTTTATCACCTTTGTTTGCTTTGTCTAGCAAATATAATTCAAACATATCCATTATTATCACAAGCTCCCTTACGCATACTATATTTATCCCTTTAGAGTGAGTTAACGGTGTAGTTGGTAGATGTGCAGACTTCATTAGGATTACTAGCCAGTATGTTTTTCTTACTTGTGTGTCAGGATCAAGTTGAACTTCATGTGAAACACAAAATAATGAAATGAATAGTGCAATTAGAACTATACCCATTATGTTATAGTATTTACATCCTCTATAAACTTCACCAACAATGTCATAAAAAGCCCAGAAATGAGTTAAGAATACAGAAAACACTAAAAATTAAAGAGGGCCTTCTGCTGAAATTTTTTGTGTGCTTACATTATTCATGGTCTTACTTTTTAACCAATATAATTAAATAGATACTGTATTTGCAGATACGACCAAGCTTTTGTGGTCCTACAAAAGGCGGATTAAATTTATGAGGCACCCTACATTTTTTAGGGACCGATGTCAATCACTGATCACCGATTACAAAGCCCATACCGCATGAATTTCGGTCATTTTCGATACTTAGACTATGAGATAGAACATGTTTTTCAATTCTTTTTCGAGGCTTTTACATAGCTGTTAGGATCCATGATCTCGAAGTGCGGAAATACAAAAAATAATGTAACCCATTGACATCCAATGTCGAGTAATTTTTTAAGTTTCCAGGAAAATTAATAAGCTCTATTTTCATAGAATATGATAAAATTTTGTAGTCAAGTATTAATTTTTATGAGGACCTTTAACTTAATGCGTTACTTAATCATAGCAATAGGGCTTATCATTTATACCCACGAACTTAATGCTGCCACGGAAATGGATTTCTATGCTTCCTTCGGATTTTTAAGAGCAAACTACGCAGACTCTGATGTTCATTTGAATCAAGCTGACTATGATAGAAAGATCACCTATGAAAGTCTTGATGGCCATGATGATATGCGTGCATACAAACTTAACGGATATCACGTAACCAACTTACAGTACTATACCCGTATTGGCTGGTTTTATGATACCAACTATGCCATTGAATTTGGAATTGCCCACTTTACTTACGATAATGACATAAATCAAAAGCTTAGGAGACATGGCAAATGGGATGGAGCGCTGGTAGATGAAGTTGATACATTTGGTAACAACTTTAAAGAATGGGAACATAGTAATGGAATCAATAATGGGTACATTGCAGTAGGCCAACAGTACGAAATACTGACTAGTGGTGATTTTGCTATTAAATCTTTTTTTCGTATTGGAGCAGGGTTAGCTATAATCAACTCAAACTCTGAGATTGTAAATCCTGATGGACAGATAGATAAATATATTTCTGATGATTTGAAGCTCGGTGGATTCTCTCTTTTAGCTTCCAAGGCCTTACGTGTTAGTTATCGTCATTACTTTCTTGAGCCAGCAATTGAAATAACAGGAATTCGATTGCAAAGAGTAGAAGTCGTGAATGGGTATGCAAAGCAGGATATTTTATCTCTCACAGGTACCTTACAAATTGGTCGAGCATTCTAAATCGTATTTTTAACTAAGATTATTTCTAATAGAATACTAGAAGATTTATATAAGAGAATTATTAGACTTACTTACAAAAAAATAAAGCTACACTTGATTCAATGGTTTAAAACTTTATTGGATGAAAAAACAATCTCCTGTAAGAAGTTAAATAGTATTCTAGAGTATTTTGTTAAATAACTACTGAAGATTTTCTTTCAACTATCTCTAAAATCTGAAGCATGCATTTGATAGAGCAGTAAAAGACGATGTCTTTAGGTTTACAAATATCAGATGAAAGAGCTAACCAAAATCATGAGTGCCACCAACCATGGATAGGGTGAATAAACAAAGATTATCAAAAATCATATTGTGGGCTCTTAGAATATACGACACTAGGCCATGCAAAAGCTAAATAAATCGTCAATATCCTGCTATAATGATACCTCTCTTAATCAAGATGCTAAAAAAATTTTACACAGTTTGTTAATTTCGTAGAAAAAAAATAAAAAGTAATAATGATTACAAAAAATCTTATTTACTATGTTTTGGCTAAAATTGAGAAAACGATACATAAGAGGATGACCCATTATTAAAGATAATCCATTAGCACTCATTCTTATTATAAATATTAGTAGAATAATGTTTCTTGTCTATAGAGCGCGAATTTGCTTGTTCTATCGAGAAAATAACTAAGACTATAGAAATATGAAAGTAAGAAATTTAGAACACACATTAGCATATTCACACAATTTTCGGCTGAAATTAACCTAGCTTGTTTTAAGGATTAACTGTTGACATCTGAAATTAATTACAGTAGCTTGCTCGATGTTAACCGATCATTTGTATCTAATTAGACTTAAATTAAAGTCAAAAAATTAGGGATATCATGCGACTTTTGAAGAAATTTTTGTTGTCTATTGGCCTTGCTTCTACTTTTTCACCTGTTCTTTCAGCTTCCGACTCCTACCCCCCATCTCAATCTTTTGATTCGTCAGAATTTGATCAAAGTGACAGCGCAGAAATATGGAAAGAGCTTACTCCAGAATCTTGGAGAAATGCAGTATATCACAAAGGTAGCTTTTTCGAAGGGCTAACGAACGAATATCAAGAGATGCTTGGAGACTTGGAACGAATTTATCGACAAGGACGTAAGCTCGTTCTGATCGAGCTAGGTTGCGGTACTGGTGATTTTTTGTTTAACGCAAAGGATAAGGCAGACTTTGCAATCGGTGTTGATTTCAATAAGGATTTTTTAGAGTATGCTGAAGGAATAAGAGATGAAAATGAACTTGAACATATCCAGTTTGTTTTTGGAGATGCAAATAATCTACAAAAAATTCTGATTGATAATGCCCCAGCTTGGATTTGGGGAGACGATGTTTTAAGAGTCGTTGCATGTGTTGGAAATACTTTTGGAGTAATACCGCAAGAATTTAAGAAAAATTGTATAGAACAAATGCTCTTAACAGCCGGTGAAGAAGGATTCTTATTTATCGGCTATTGGAATGGAAAAGCATTTCCAAGAGCAGTCAAAGAGTTCTATAAGAAAAATACAAGGCTTTGTGGGGACATCTGGGACGAGAACGTTAGTTTGGAAAGTGCCACACTGACAAGTCAAACGGGTTATTCCACGCGCTGGATGTTTTCCGACGAAGTAAAAAACGAAATTAAAGTCAATAACTTCGAGATACTAAACTATAAAGATCAAGGAGTCGGAGTAAGCTATGTGGCAAAAGTTCACCATGAACATACTACCATAGCAAGAAACTATTATGATTCTGAGGATGCATATAATTTCTATAAGCAGGTATGGGGGGGCGAAAACATCCATATTGGCGAATATGATTTGAAAAACAAGTCCGAAAGTACTAGCGAGAAGGTCAGAGAGGCAAGCAAAAAATCCCTGAAGCACCTCGGTGAACAAGCGGGATTGAGCTCCGGTCAAGTAGTTGTTGACCTTGGTTCGGCTTACGGAGGTGCCGTAAGGTACTTAACAGAAATATATGATGTTAAAAGTGTTGGCATCGATATTAGTCACAAAGAATGCCAAAGAGCTAAACAAATCAACAAACAGCTACAATTGAATGAAGATAGAGTGCTAATCAAAGAGTGTAGTTTTGCAAATACAGGTCTAACTGACAACAGTGTTGATGTTGTAGTATCTCATGATTCTCTTTTACATGCTGGATCTGAGAGGGAAGCTGTAATTGCTGAAGTTTCTCGAATTTTAAAGCCTGGTGGCAAGTTTGTTTTTCTGGACCCCATGCAAACAGATGATGTAAATCCGGAGAATATGCAAGCAGTCTATCAGCGTATACAGCTAAGAGATATGGCATCACCATCTCTTTATAAGAAACTAGCATCAAATAATGGGCTTAAATTCGTGAGTTTTGAAGACCGTATTCACTATATGCGGCAACACTACAAAACTGTAGCCGAAGTATTAAGCAATAAGCAACACGTATTAGAAAATGTCTCGGAAGAATACATAGATAACATGTCCAAAGGACTTCAAGTGTGGGTTGATGCGATTGACAATGATTTGCTTGCCTATGGTACATTCGTTTTCCAAAAAATCTGAAAAAGCGAGGCACATTGAGAACTCCGATTATAACCATCCTTTACGTAATTGGAATGAATCTGAACTATTGCTGGATTAGTCAACTTGATAGTAAAAAATTCGCAGTTGTAAACGCATAAATACCGCCTTTGGTATTTGTGAACTACGATTTGCTTATCTTACTAGCTCACCTACACTTGTTCTTACTTGCTGATTTGCCTCCTCGAAGGTTTGATCAGTTACCTCTACTTCAAGAGAGTAAAAATCTTCAATCGTTTTTATATTTTGGCGGAGTCTATCGTAAACGATACTATCAATGGTATTTTCTGCTATTAAATTGATAATACTGACCGGTTTTTTCTGTCCTAATCTATAGACCCGATCCACAGCTTGAGAATAGACATGAGCCGACAAGGGAGGCGTAAGAAAAATAACATGATTTGCGGAAGAAATATTATGGCCCTCTGCATAACCAAAAGTAAGTAGGCAGATTTTTTTGGAGGAGTCTCTCTCAAATAAAGCAATTTGCTGCTTCGGATCACCTAGGTTGTTGTCCACTAACATAGCCGCTATTCCATTTTCTTCAAGAAATTGTTTTAACGCATGGATAGGTCGTTTAAATTCTGAAAAGAGTAAAACCTTATCTTCATCTGTCTCTTGAAGATAAGCTAAAACTTGTTCAAATTTTGGTGGAATATGCCCAGCAGATTTATCCTCAGGAATGGTTAGGCGTTGATTCAAAAGCTCTTTGTACTCTCGGGCTGATAAGAGTGTTTTTTGACTGGGAATTGCTGTCTTACAAATGGAGCATCTAGGGGTGATAGATTGTCTTAGTTTTGCCGTGCAATCACGACAATGGTAGTGACCACATGGCAAGTAGAGTAAATTATCGGGGGCCGAATCAATTATCTGCTTCGTTGGCGATGTGCCTTCCGCTTTAGAATTCGTAACTTGCTCACTTAAGCATACAGGGCACTCATAATGAATGTTTCCTTCTAGGTCAATGTCAATACCGAAGCCACTTCCAATCTCTTTGAGGATCTGATTTAATTGCTTACCAGTCCATTGTGTATCCACTTTGTTCCCAAGCTTGTTTTTTGTTTCTTGCTTCACGAAATCATAGCTAACGGCAATTTGTCGTAAAATCTGTGTTAAGTTCAGACTTAAAGATCTTTCTCTATCTTGGGCAAAAAGTCTAGTGGCCTTTCGTAGGGTTTCATATTTATTGTGGGAAATAACATCCATATTTACTGACACATCTTCGTAGCTTATCGGAGGTAAGTGAAGGCGGGTTGCCTGATCTGCTATGAGACCAAGCTTGGTGCGCCGTACAATTTTTAGCAAAATGGCATCCCTTACCTCTTGCTCATTTTCAATCTTAAAAGGATCACCACTTAAAGAAATTCGCTTACGTTTTTTTGATCTTAGCAAGGGTGCATCTTTTACTTGTAGCAGCTCTCCAAGGTAAGATAGTTCTTTAGCGACACTGTTACGTATTGGAGTCCCACTTAATAAGATAACCTTCATATTATCAATTTTTTTACGCAGTGATTCAAATCTACCAGCTGAGTCGGGAAGTTTGCCGGACAGACCAAAGACATTACCAAGTACTTTCTTGATTGCAGTGCCAGTAGAATACTTGTGTACTTCATCAACAATTAGGGCATCTATAGAAGCTATATTCAGAAAAAGCTTAAGAATATCTTGGGCTTTTTCAACACGATCAATACCAGTGCTCAGCCAGTTAGCGCTTATAAAATAAAAGTTGACAGCTCCAGCAACAATATCCTCGGTATAGTCGTTAAGCCCATTTGCTTCATTTGCATTTTTTTGGAGCGAACCACTCACTTGCAAATGTTCTGCAAAGTAGCTTCCCGTTTTCGAGAGCTCACGGTTAAAGACGCTAGCTTTAAAGTCGGGAGAAAGCTTACCAACCCATTCATTTATTTTTCTTACCCACTGCTCAGTTAAACTCGGTGGGACCATAACGACCACGTTCTTAATATTTTTATCAAACATGCAAGCGTATATTGCTTGAACCGTTTTTCCAAGCCCCATGTCGTCGGCAAGGAGAGTCTCCTGATGGTCCATCAAAAGGGATATCCCAGCAAGCTGATGCCCAAAGAGCTTCAAGCTAAATTCCTCATTGAGTTTCTTGACATAGTCTTCGGTTTCAAGTTTAGCTGAACGCTTAGACTTAATATCTAAACCCAAATTAAAAATGTTGAGATCTATGGCTTCGCTCAACCAAATATTAAGTCCATCAAGTTGATCATGGCTTAAATCCAAGGGTTCGAGCTCAGGAATAATACCATCGGAATTTGATTGGAGTTCCTCGGAAAAAATTGAGACAGGATCCATATGTTCATTGGCAAATGACTGCGTGCAAATTGCAAAGCACAGAAGCCAAAAACCAAAAAGACGAATATTTAAGGGCAGCTTGAAGATGTGGGGAGGCATTGGGAAACCTTTCACGATGTTCTGTAAATATCTAATCGGATTGAACAATACTCGATCGAAAAGGGCTATACAAGCAGTGAATCTTCTTTACACGAGAAGTTTCGATGTAAATGGTATCGAAAATTTACTTTATTTTGGATAGCGATTAATTCTCAGTAAAATATTTATTGATAGAGACCCCTCGACTGACGCTCGGGGTGACAGCTCTGATACCCTGAAATTAAAAAGATGAAATGCACTCGAAATCTCAAATGATTAGAATTTTATGCTCCAAACCGCTTAATAGGTTAACATTTATCTCTCTTGGAGAGCTCTCAGCACTTAATATGAATCTTTTAGAAAAAGTGGTGAATTAAAAAAGATTTATCAAAATTATGGAATTGATTAGAGAATTTAGAAATCGGATGTTCTGCTATTTTTTTGAAAATTAGGTCAAAAAACGGAATTTACCTATATAACTCTTGGTAATTTATATTATGCCAAAAATTTACTCTCAAGAGTTATAACTATTTAAATTTATTATCTTTATTAATTTAAAGGCGGGTACTTTGAAGGAAAACAGGTCCTAAAGCTCATCACTTTATCTACCGAAGTACTTAGAAGCTATCTTGGATAATGAGCCAGTAGTTTGATCACATGATCAACTTTTGTCGTTTTTTGACCAGCTGGATGTAAATAGTCAAAATAATTGAATACAAGAAACTCTCAATGGTAAAACCCGGGAGTATTCAAA
>JBGCDR010000187.1:0-5296 GCA_045105515.1 Oligoflexales bacterium | reverse complement strand
TCATACCTTTGCTCATAAGTGAGATTGGCAGACATAAATACCCCTTTCTTGCAAGCAGATTAGCCTCATAGACTAAACTAAATCCGCCTTCCGAAGCGATGGAATTTTTTCTTCTGCACTTAATCTAGCAATCCGCCTTCTGATGACTCAAGTGAGCAGACAGAAGCAAGGACAAAAAGAACTGAATTTCTATTTACAAGAGGCGATATCCCGACAATAGAAAAAAGTTCTCACTGGGAGATATTAGATAATAAACTTCGTAAAAAGCTCATCAATTGGATCATGACAAAGCAAGAGGCCATCGACTTAGATGAACTCATGGATTTAAAGATAAGTGAGGAAGCTTTTTCGGACTTCCTTTATATCCTTTTAAATCAAGGAGGAATGGACGGGAATATTGCTTCCCATTATCAGCAAAGTAATAAGCATATATATGGGCTTGAGAGTGAAGAGGACCGAATGAATGCTACTTTCCAAAAGCCTAAGAATAGAATGAAGACTAAAGTGGGGGGGGATATCGGAGTGTATACCCCGCAAGCCACCTCCAGCTGAAAGCAGATGAGGCCGAGTCTTTTATGGCTTTGGTCGAAATGAGTGAAACGCTATCTGAATTTGTTGAAAACCTCTATCGCTTCCTCACACCTGCAGCTAGGAAAAACCAATTAATTGAAAACTACAGCAGAGGTAGAGGTTTTGAAATAATTGGTCAATATAACGGTTCAAAAAACTCTACAATTCTTAGAAACTATAACTGGCTTTTTAAGCATCATGCCGAAAATGATAGATTGCAAAATATTTTGGAACTTCACATGGCCCATGGTGGAAGATCAGACATACAGGAAGAGGGGTTACTTATCGCTGTAGGGTGGGCTCACATTCCCGGTAGAAATGGCTTAGCCTACCTTCTGCAAAAGGAGGGTTTTACGGTAGAATGGATGGATTATTCTTCAACAAAAGAGAATATTAACTGGAGAAGTCTTCCTGATTATGCTGTGGATCCGAGCTTGGATCAATCTTCATTTTCTGAGAGAAGAGTGTTTCCTTTCATTAAAAGCTTAAAAGAATTTATTCAATCTTTGAGTCGACCTGAACCGACTTATTCTGACTGTATATCTACTGGTACTTGTATAGTTTTACGCAGAGATGAGAACTCAGGTGAAATAAGAAAGATCGTTGATGACCAAAGCCTGTATACTGTCGATCAAATGAAGTTAGAGGACCTTCTAGATTTCCACACTGACCCAGAAAAAATCAGGTATTCCTATGGCCCAGGGGATTCACCTATTTCAGAATATCATACAGAATTTGCAAATAATTCCTTAGGTTCTCTTATTTTATGGGCAAAAGCCTTGGATGAAGGAAAAACTAAAGATGTTAAAGATGATCATCTAGAACCCAGCAAACTGTTAGAGCAGATCGAGGAAGGGGGATTTGCAGTCTTTCGATTTACTCCAAGTTTGCAGCAAGAGCAAAACAACAAAGAAAAATCGGAAAAAATAATTAAGATTATTGACGAACACCGAGAAAGTTTGAAGCCTCTTGCATATGACAGACTGGAACTGGAAGGTTTTGTAAGGTTAATGAAGAATTTCTCACTGAATGGAGCACTTTTGGAATATCATCGAGACTTGCTAAGCTCCGTTGTTGATCTCCTAGTTGAGGAGTACAACTTAGATCAAGCGCGTGCGATATTAGAAAACTCCCCTATCTTGAAAGAGCCACAAATTAGTAGCGATGCCCAAGCATTCTTTAATATGCACATGAACCCCGTATTTAGAAGACTTGTTCAGCTAGGTTTTCACAAAGTGGATCCTGAAAAATCTGGAATAGCTTTAGATAAAAATGACTCAATTTTTTTGGTCTTCCAGAGAAAAAAAATTGTCGACTACCGGTGAATTAAATAAAAAGAAGTGCCTGAGGACGTGAGATGTGAAGCTTGAATGAATTAAATGAGCATCAAGAAAATTCATTAACTTTATTATTTATACAGTATTTTTAAGCAATGTGAAGCACCAGATGTGGGATCAAACTATAAGTTTTATCGAACAATTTCGAACTCTTGCTCTCATGGAAACCTATGGATCTGAAGACCAATCGTGCCAAAGGAAGAAATAATCATGCTTTGCCGGGGCCAATGCATTCGACCTTGTAAACAAACTTTTTTTTTGAGGAAAAATAAGCTAGATTCACATGCTTCATCAGATAACTGACCCAAGCAATGGTCGGATTTTTTATTGGGCTTCCCAGTTGATTAGGAATCCTTTTTTCGCTTCCTAGACTGCTCATCCCTAATTTTCTTCTGAGCATAATTGTTGACACAAGAGGATGAGGCTCATAACCATAAGCTTGGATTCTATGACTTTTCTATCTTCTTTTTAAAGTGAGCTAGATCCTTGTACATAGAAGGCATGTGGTTTACTAGGAGCCACTTCTGAGATCTACCTCAGATTTTATATACTATGAGAACTACCATTTTTGACGCAAAGTCAATATATGTTTAGGTGATTTTGCAGGCGGTTGTATTTCTTGATCTATATTATAATGACAAGCTGCCAGGTATATATCCATATCAGATTGGACATAGGGCTCAAGTGGCCGAACGCAATGTATTACGATACTGGAATCAATTGCCTGGTACAATTGTAGTTAAAACTCACCAAAAACGCTTTCATTATCGTAAGTCCCACCTGTGGTTAAGATTTGGCTGGCTAGACAAGATTTGATGCTTATATTTTTCAGCCAGATCAAATAAAATTTCTATAGCAGCAAGTCTTTCTGGTTGTGGCCAACATGAATTATCACTTGATTGTGAGCCAACGATAAGAACGTCCCAGCCAGCAAGGTCACAACTTAAAGAAAAGTGCTCTTTTTTTGGGATTTTTGCTATAGCAAAAATTAATATGTGCATTTGTTTTTGATTAATTGAGATACTATGTTCTTGATTAGTTGAGATATAATCGATTACAGATTCGTCCTTAAGAGAGTATTCACTCATTTCATGAAACTTCCAATTCTTACTTTCAGTAGATTTTTTTAGAACTATCTTTTTGATCTTGACACGGGGGTTAGAGGTTGAGATTGCCTCATAGGTTATCGTGTTTGCCTCAGTCAAATTTGAAAATTCAAATTGAGCTGTGCTCATCTTTTCCTTTTCAGCCCTTCCACATTGGGTATTGAAAGTCATTAGAATCAAAACTATGATAGTCAATAGTTTTACTTTCATAACAGATCTCCTTTTCGATTCTGAAGGTCTTATCGGTCTATGACCAAAAAAAAATAAGTTTTATATATCAAAATATTTTAAATTGCTGTAAATATAGCTATAAAATTTATTTTTCATGAACATAAAATTATAAAATTGGTGCGTTATGTTCTAAATCCTGAATTTATAGTAAAACAACTGTTTATTGTTGAAAGAATCCTTCGTTAGATTTTGAGACGATTATATTCCTATCGACTTCATATACACTGATGAAGCTTTTTAAGGACTGATAAAATAGACTGCTGCAACAAGAACTGATAGTTAATCTGTTTTATTCAAGGCAATCTTACTATGTCAAAATTATTCCAATGCTCCTAAATTTGTTCGTTTATTAGTAGTGAATTCTACCGATACCGAATTAGATCGAACATTACATTGGGAGCTAGCTGTTGGGGCGGAGTGAAAATGTACAAATTGAAGAAGATGATTTTGAAAAGAGAAGAAAGCTTCTTGTTCCTGCTCTTGTATTTTGCGGAATTTTCTTTCTGTTCTACTACATCAACTTGTCATTCCAAAGTACGGGGTTAAATCTGAAGTCTTCCTTGTTGACAATCTCGGTGGGTCTTCGGTAGTTCTTGGTTTTATCATTGCAATTTTTTTGTCAAGAAAAGTTAAGCATGGTGAATTATGGTTTCGAGTGGTGGCATTTTTCATACGGTGATAGAGCATGGGCAAGTATAAGACAGGCTGATCATGCTTTGTATGACCTCGTAAACTAATTCATTTTCTTCTATTTTGCCCTAAACAATAGCTTATCTTAGTCCGGTACTTGTAACCTAAGCTAATTACCTGCAAATCCCAAAGAACTCTCCTGCCTATAGTTACTTAAAGAACTCTTCAAAAGTATATGTTGCTATTTTTATTATATTTTAAGCATCTACTAACTCATAGCAGCAGCTTATATAGGAATTTTTCGTGTCTATTGCTGGGGTTTTAGGTCGGTTTTTAAATGGTCGGTACGCTATGTTTAACGTAGTTTAAAGAGAAAGAAAATCTTGAAGATGTTCGCTGGAGAAGCCCAAGAATTATGTTATTTCAGATGTGATCCTTACTTCCTGATTTAAGGTTCGATGTACAGGACATTTTTTAGAGATTTCTAAGAGTTTTATCCGATCTTCTGCGCTAATCGGGCCCATTAGGCTTATTTTCTTGCTTATCTCGTCAATTTTTCCAACTTTGGTATCACACTCTTGGCAATCCTCAGCATGGATCTTTTTATGCTCGAGTTGTACTTTTACACCTTCAAGAATTTTCTTGTGCTTAGCGTACATTCTGAGGGTCATCGAGGTACAGGCTCCTAAGCCCGCAAGCAGTAGATCATAGGGAGAGGGGCCTTTATCCCTTCCTCCAGGAATGCTGGTAGGCTCATCTGCCATTAAAAAGTGTTTACCAACATAAACTTTCTGTGAAAGTGTCTGATCCCATTCTTCAACAAGGACTCCAGACGTAGGCGCTGAAGCACTTGAAGGTGAAGTGCCTTCTAAATCCACATGGCGTTCAGCCCATGGACCAAGAATTGAAGCAACAAAATTTGAATCTTGGCGTTGACTTAGTAAGTGATCAGCACCATTAAGTGATATAAAGGATTTAGGATGTTTTGCATGCTGGTAAATTTGTTGAGCATTTTCAATTCCTACAGTGCTATCTTGTGGAGAATGAAATATTAACAAAGCCTTTTTTAGGTTTGCCAAGTAGCTTCCCGAATCTTGTGCCTCCAGATCGTCGAGAAATTGTTTTTTGATAGTGAACTTTCGCGAACCAAGGTTTACAGATGCAAAGCCCTTATCCTTAATTTCTGCCACGTCAGCATGAAAATTTTTAACAACATGGTGAGGGTCAAAAGGAGCTCCGATGGTTGCTATGGCTTTTACCTGCTCTAAATGCTTTGCAGCATTGAGCACGGCAGCTCCTCCTAAGCTATGGCCGACCAGCAGGCGTGCGTTGCTGTGATGCTTTTCCAACCATTGATCTGCTGCCAGGAGGTCTTGGATATTGGATGAGAAATTAGAGTTAGCAAAATCACCATCGCTGTTG
>JBGCDR010000186.1:0-6433 GCA_045105515.1 Oligoflexales bacterium | reverse complement strand
TTATAAAGCATCAAGTTGGCCTTGATAGGACAAAAATAAATTAGTACGAAATAGTTGAATTAACTGATGTGTCGGAAAATTTAAACAAGTAGTTATACTGACTCAATTAAGAAATAAAAGCATTTCGGTCAATGCTCCTGTAGAGTCCTTGTTGATTGAAATTAGAGGACTCTATTTGCTTATATTATAACAATGAACCTACGCACTGTACAAAGCTTTTTTATCAGGCGTTGAATAATTTTCATGCTTTCGTCATTTGCATTTCAATCTCAAAATAAAGTGGATTTTAGCTTTCATTAGCTGTTGATTTTATCAAAGTGTAGAAGCGTTGGAGAATATTTCTATACTATTATAAGTTAAATCTGAGATTCTACACCAATATTAGACGAACAAGACGAAGTTAGATTATTTTTTGTTTACTTCTTATACATCATAGTTATCATTGAGTAATTTCAGTTATTTTTCCACTCATATTCCAGCAAATATTTAAGCAAAAACGAAAAAAAACCACAGCGTTGCCATGGCTTTTAAAAAACTTATGTGGTTCTTATTCAGTTTATATTTGGGTTATCCCGTTTTATTATTTAGCTTGTAGATAACGTGCATACACTCTTCACACTTACCATTGTACCTGACTAAAATATGTTTTTCAGAAGGATTATTACACATAGCGCAAATATCAATCCCATAGGTTCCACCGTTTTTATACAGAGGATTATTTCTATCTTCTTCTGTCATAGTAGGCTCAGGTTCTCGATCTATTAGATCTGAAAATGACCTAGGAATTTTCGCAACATTCTTCCCAGACTCTTCACGAGTCCCTTTGTAGTACATCATCACCTCCCAGCTCTTAGGATCAATAGATTGAAATGACAATTTCTTCCTGGTTCTCTTTTTCGATACTGTTTTTAATCCCATATTTTGCAGGATATTTTTTATAAATGTAGTGGGGCACCTGTTCGCAAATGCCTTACCTAGATATGGTCCTAAGTTTAGCTCGTTCCAGGAGATTCTTCTGTCCTCATTCTCAAGCAAATAGTCGATAAATTTTCTTGCTTCATGATGGGTAAACATGCCTGAGCCTGTATTAAGATCAAGGCTAAGAACAGCCACTAGTTTTTTAAGTAGCTCCCCTTTTATTGAGAGAAAACGCCTTTTTTTAAGACTCTTGACTACTTTATTTTCCGCTTGGTCATACTCTAATAGCTTGTCCTGGGGGGTATGCAAAAGCTCAAACACCAGGTCTTTTCTTCCATAGTTTTCAAGCGAGAACAAAATATCCTTTTCTGTAAGGTCTTTCTTACCAAGGGAGTTTTCAATTTCGTAACGCTTGATAGAAAACGCCTGCTCCTTTGTGATTGTATAGCGTGATTTCAGTCTAAAGTATTCTACGTCGTCAGGAGCGTCAACAGAAAGCAAATCTTCTACTAATTCGTTCACCCTCTCTTCGTCAGCTGCTTTCATCAAATCTTTGATTTTCTTTAGCTGTTTGCTACAGCTTTCTTCGCGCGAAACTTGATAACCTTTTTGCTTTAGCATTACTTCTAGGGTAAGCGTAAAATCTTGCTTTAACTTGGTCTTTCTAATTTCATTTGAAACTGTGATCTTGTCTAAATCGCTAGCAGTAGGCACCTCAATCAAGTGCTTGTTGTCTTCGTCCCAGGCAACCTTAATTCCCATGGCAGTTAGCGCTTTAAATCTTGCTTCTGCGCTGTTGCCATAAATAGTTTTATTGATTGGATCTGATACTAAAAACCACTCTCTTGCCCTACGGTTTCGGCCCATCATTTGCACGATTGAATCGGGAGTAATGACTCCTCTAAAGATACCAACTGTAAGGTCAAAGTGGTCACAGACAATAGAAACTCCAGAATCCACAGCAGAGGTATAAATCACTACATCATAGTGTTGGCTGTAAATATTGGGATTAACCACCCAAGCACCAACTTTAGTACAGTAACTTTTGGTGTCCGAATTAATGCAAAGAACTTTTAGTTTATGTTTTTTTAGTGTTCTGGCAAGGTTATCTGACTGGCTTTTGCTGTCCAGCGCAACCAGAACTTTTTTGTTTTCCTGAGAATTTTTAATGATGTATTGGTAGCCAATATTGCGGTTGGTGGAAAGCCGAACCTTTACATGGTCCATCGGAGCTTCATCGGTTGAAAAAACGGTAATTCTTCTTTCTGGTGCAAGGATCTTTACCTGTTCAATAAGATGGTCACTTGCATCTGCATCCGTTAGGACCACAATACCTGCAGTTTGAAGGATGTTTTTTAAGGTCTCAAGAATTCCCTCTTGATCCTCAACAGTACCACCGCAAAGGTGATCGAAAACTTTAGAAGCCTCATCAATAGCTACACATCCAAAATCTTTAAAGTATTCGCCTTTGTCAAACATCGGATGGTTCAATGAATTAAGGCAAGTTGCTAGCTTTTTAACAATAGGCATCATCTCAGGATCTATATTTCTATAGCAGTAAATGCCTAGGCGCTTTGCAGCCTCTTCGGTAAGCCCAATTCTGTGAGCTAAATAGAGGCAAAACTCAATTTCCTCGAATAGCTTTTTGATAATTTTTTCTGTTTTTTGCGATCCCATAGGGGAGTTGATGATAAAGATACCGTTGGCTATAGCTCTGATGCGATCTACAACATGATCGGCTATGGTATAACCACCATGGTCTTCCCGCTTAAGATCAAGCTTTTCGTAATTTACATACTCGTATTTACCTGGCGTAATTTGATGGAATCGCTTTACCCTAAACTGATGAGAAATTAGTCCTTCCTTAAACTCTTTTGCAATAGTCTCTGCAGAACAGTCAGGTAAGATCTGTGTTAAATGTTCAACAGTGAGGTTTTTTCTTATAGCACAATCAACAACCCTTCTCAGTTGCTGCTTGTATTTAGCTTTACTGGGATCACCTGAATGCTCAAGCCTCTGAATGTTATACCCTAGCGCACTGCGCTCTGCTCTTAATTTGTTGGATTTTAGCTGCTTTTTAACCTCATCCATACCGCATAGCATTTTTAGGTCGTTGAAGTCGGATGGGGGTTTTTCGTTGGTCTCTAAGTGTTTAGCAATAGCTTCTTTGGTAAAGGTTGGATATCTGATAGGAAGGTTATGCTTGTAGGACAGCTCTAGTGCTGCAAGCATACCTGCGTTTCCTGCTTTATTGCCAAAATCATTGTCTGCAGCGATCTTAAATTTAGCATTGGGATATTTCCTCTTAAGAGCACTATACACAGGCTCGAGGTTATGACAGTCAAAGGCAATGATACCAACATCATCAGTAGCATTTTTTACGTCATCAACGGTAGCAAGACCCTCCCCAAGCCAAATAGTCTCCTCTCCAGTTTTGACTTCGCCATGTTGAAAGAACAGTCCTTTTTTGGGCTTTGCAAGGTATATCTTTTTGCCGTTGTCGTAGAGCTTTTGGAAGGATTGAATCTTGTCATTGATATCCATCATAGGAAAAGCTACAAACTTGCCAGCCCAGTCAGACATATATTTAAGCTTTAGTCGACCTGCGATCCCTTTGCGCTGCATATATTCGCTAGAATCTGTCCACTCATTGCAAGCCTTCCATTTTTCGTAGAATTGCTCGAACGTCTCCTGTTTTCGTTCGCCTTTCTTTCTAAAGCGTCTTGGTGACTTGGATTTCTTGTGAGCTTTCACATAGATTCTAGGTGCAGACCTTTCACAGGATGAGCTAGAAGACCAACTAACGCTAATCCCGGCCAACTTTAAACTGCTAAAGGTGATAACCAGATTGCCATGCTTGCTGATGCTGCTTTCAAGCGAGACCTTGCCTGCATATTTTTTATCCAGGACTGGAATGTTCTTGTTTTTCCAGCCACCGCGGCCATCGATTAGATGGCGAGCCTTTGAGAAATCGATCCCAAGCTCTGCGGCTTTCTCCGCTATTTCAGAAAAATTTTCGTCAACAATAGTAGTTATCTGCATCAGCTGTCCTGTCTATTCAATTTTTTCTATTGCATTTTTATCTTTTATTTGTGACCATAAGGTTTGGTCAATTCACTCATCACAAGGTAAGCAACCGAGCATACTAGGCTATCGCAAAATGCTTTACAAGCCTTAGATGAATAAATATATTCTCCCTCAAATTATCATTTTGACCTTCTCCTTGATTCAGACAATAAGATCCACATTCCCTCAAACGGGCTAAATGTTTACTCCTGAATTTGGCGTGTGGGCCTGATTACAAATTAGGCTAAATTAGCCAAAGCCGTTCTCCAGACTTACCTCATGTGATATTTCAGCCTTTTGGCCATCCGCAAAACCATTATTTACTTCCGAGGCATGACCATTTGTAACGGTGCAAATTAATCCTATTAGCAAGCAAAATACTGTTCTCATGTCTTCCTCCTTCTTAAATATTAAGTCAGATAGAGATCTGACGAAAAATGGTTTGAACTGCCAATACGTAGTCACCTGGTTTGTTATCCTTTGCATATTTGTCGATAAAATCTCTCATCATTGCTGCCATTTTCCAAAACTCTACAGCTTTTTCTTCAGGCAGACTTAAAACCCTATAAAAAAAGTTTGATGTTGATGGTTCATTAACAATCATCATAGAATTATGAGCCATAATCTTGCTGGCAGCACTTCTACTAAAACCAATATTACCTACACCATCCTTTGAATTAACTGTTATTGCTCTGCTGTTATCTACTTTAAAGAGACCTGCAGCTGCCATTTCCTCAACAAAGCTTGTACCTGAGCTTCCAAAAGTTTTTTCTACAAATCCTTGATGTAAAGGTTTTGAAACCATCATGCGCTGAAGTAAGTCTTCATAACCACTTTGCACTGTGTCCAGCTTTTGGCCAGACTTGCTTATTACCTCACATAATGTAACTAAGGATGGATACCACTTCTTGATAGCTTTTAAATAATGGTCATCAGGTACTTGCATACCTCTTAAAGTAGACTCGTATAAATCTGCTTCGCATTCTTCGGTTGCTCCTTTTACAAGCCTAGCAACCGATTTATAGCTGTAGGTTGTATCCATTTTAGAATGTAGCTTATAAGCATTGTTATCTGAGCTTTTACTGCTCCACGTGGCAAAAGCGCTTTTGATGTAGTCTGACTTTCGTGAAAACTCTACTGGGTCTCTAAAAAAATTCATTTGCTTTTTTCCCTCCCAGGGTCTCAAGTTGACGTTTGAAGTATTTTAAATATCTCTGTTTTTTGCAATATGGGACTTGTGTCCATAGTTTTAGGGGTTTTTATGCCCACAGGTTCCAATGCTATCCAAAAAAAAGACATAGAATCCCTATTGGCAAACAATTTGCCTAAGTTTTAATCAAAATCTCTCTAAAAAGCTGACCAAGCTAGACGCTAAAAATCACAAATTTTCTGCATTTTTTTTCTTTTTTTTCGTTGCGCGGTCATTTTAAAGTTTTTGTCACACTTACAGCTAGATAAATAACTGCCTATTAATATGATGCACATAAGTGTTTCCTAATTTGCTTAGGTTCTTGCTACCCGTTCCAGAGGCCCTAATACCCATGGAAAATGGGGACAGCCGGTTTCCATGGGTATTAGGGTCAAGTTTTAAATGGAGAACTGCTTGCTTCTGTTTGATTAGGTATGGTGACCCAGGCTTTGCAGTTGCAAAAAATCGAAGATTAAAAGTGCCATGGCTTCTCATTATCCAGCTACCTTCTTTAGTTATACCTGCCAAACCTTCTTGGTTTGGTGCCTTGTGTCTTTGACCTTTTTAAATCAAAAAACTAACAGTGTGATTTTGGTTGAGCTTTCTACCAATATCAAAGCCACCAATTCCTTTCCAAGCAGTGCTAACTATTGATTTTTCATCATTCGAAAGTGCATTGTACGCATTAAACAAAGCTACAGTACCACCAAGCCTCTTGATTTTCCTTCCGATCGAGTGAATCTCAGACCAAACATCATCTTCAAAGTCATCAGTTTCAGGACCATTTAGGTAGAAAATAGTGGAAATTGCGAATGATAGATAGCTGCGATAAATCTCTATCTCTCGCTCATTTCTGTTTAAGCTCTTTTCAATGCCAGTTTGATCTAATTCGTTCATTAGTTCAGTCCCCTGTTTTGGCTGGCATCACTGGGTAACCAACCATTGATATGTAAACGCTATTAGCCATATTTTGGCTTCTTAGTTGGTGTGTGTGGGTTTTTTTGAAGCAATTGTGAAGTTTGTCTTCTCCGCGCTGGGAACATATCTCCAATTCGCATTCCTATTAAGTTTGATCCATGTTTTTAGCACCTTGTCATCGTTTGGTCGAAAAAACATAACTTATCTCTAGTTTGGACAAAAAAAACTCTCAAATCATGCAGCGCGATATCGCCGAATTAAAGCTACCTAATATTTTACTTTCCCGCGACAATCCATTGGAAATAGAATTGAGCAAAATAAAATCAACCGGTGAGAGATTTT
>JBGCDR010000185.1:0-3100 GCA_045105515.1 Oligoflexales bacterium | reverse complement strand
GTTTAATCATAGCATGTTGATATTACATATATATTATATGGCGGTTTTTTCTGTTTTTACATCATATCTTTTGCGGTTTCAGTGATTATACATGGAAAGTAGGTGTTAATGGGAGCTTAATCTTCGTCTTGCCAGTAATTAGACTGATACAAATCTAATATTAACAAGATTGAGATTTTCACTCATTTATTAAATTTCTTGTAGAAAAAATTGTTAAATTAGAATAATAGGCATCCAACACTCAAGAAACCATACCTTCTTCCGTTTAGTTAGTCAGAGATTTCCGTTTCTTAATAATGGGGGTTAGTGGTTTGAGGTACACGTTCATAATTTCAATCTGTTTTTTCGCTTGTTCTTTTTCACATATTCCTTATGCAATAGCTCATGGTAATCAAACAGGCAATCACCATCATGATAAAACTATTGATTTGGGAAAATCCAGTCCCGTCACTCTGAGCGTGAAAGCAATAGAAGACACTATGGATGGTTGGAACCTTCAGATTGAAGTATCTAATTTTGATTTTTCACCTGAAAATACAGGGAAAACCCACAAGGTTGGTGAAGGTCATGCTAATTTATATGTTAATGCAAGGCAAGTAGCCCGATTATATGGACCATGGTTTCATCTGAGTAAAAAATTACTTATGAAAGGAAAGAATACAATTCTTGTGAGATTAAATGCTAATTCTCATGAGAAGTTGCTTGTAAATGGTAAAGAACTATCGCAAAAAATATACTTGAATTATAGCAAGTAAACTTTACTTCCCTCATGCCTCCTTCGTTTATCATGGGTTGTGTTGTTGACTCTATTTATATAGTCTGAAGGCAGAAAATATTAAAACAATCAATAAAGAAATATACCATAAATGTAGGACTCTATTTATATTTATTCGATTTTAAGCCACTAATATACATTTAGCAAATCTGAAGCACATTGTATTCATAGATGCATAAAAAAATAATCTCCCAAAAAAATCAAAAAGTAGTCTTATGGTAGTCAGTTGGCTCATCAAACAAATCAAAAAAGAGCTTGAAATCAGATCTAGAATAGGATTATTCTCGAATCCATACTTTGAAAATTTTCAATTTATAATGAAGACAAGTTGGCTGAGTCTTGAAACCCTTTTGTGTATCGGCGCTCCAAAAAACTTTCCGGCGATACTTGGTGTCAGAAGGACCTCGTTTTACTTGTGTATAATGAGGTAGAAAATGTTTGTTTACCTTTACAAACTAATTAAGTTGGCTTCCATACTGCATAAAGTAGAACGGCTTAGTTTTCTAACTGCGGGGAATAAACCCATAACTAAAAAAGAAATCGAGCAAATATGAATCAAAAAACAATTAAATATATTCCCCAATTAGGCGATGTCTTTTTTGGTTTATTGTTTATATTTTGTTTAGGTTGGGCTATCCACTTCTTTGGATATGGTTGGAACTCTCCTATTGGCACTGGGTCACACAGCTTTCGGCAGACGCAAACAGCCTTAAGCACCTATTTCCTAACACAAGGCGGTCCGTGGTTTGCCTATGAAACACCAGTGCTAGGTCCTCCTTGGTCAATACCAATGGAATTTCCGCTTTATCAATGGATGGTAGCGGCTCTACATTATATTTCTGGTTATCCATTAGGTACTTCCGGCCGGCTTGTTAGCGTGCTAATGTTTTTTACTTCTCTCATATTTTTCTATCAGATACTCAAAATAATTGGATTTTCAGCTAAAACGCGCTTGTTACTTGTAAGTTTATTGCTGGTAACTCCAATTTATCAATTTTATTCATGGTCGTTTATGATCGAATCTACTGCCCTAGCATTATGTTTAGCCTATGCTTGGGCAAGTATTCAATGGCTTCAAAAAGAAGAAAAAAAATGGGCTTTTCTCTCTTTGGCTTTTGGGATATTGGCAGCTTTGGTGAAAATCACAACATTTTTTGGCTTTAATATTTTTCTCAGTTTTTTTGTGATGCACAAGTTTCTCCATGAATCCAATAAATGGGAAAAGAAAACAATCTTTAAATACCTGAATTACGGTACAATCTTAGCTCTAATACCCCTACTTAGTCTCAGCCTCTGGGTTGCATGGTCTGATTTTCTCAAGGAGCAGAATCCCTTAGCACAAGGTTTCATTACATCTGATGCATTAAAAACCTGGAACTTTGGAACCTTAGAATCAAAGCTCACTTGGAGTTCGTGGGACAGAATCCTAAATGGACATTTAGCCTTAGGTGTAGGAAAATTGTCTACAATATTGCCCTTTCTTTTTTTTGGATTGTTCAACAAAACACGGTTCCTTCAAATCCTATCCTGTTTATTTGTTTGGCTGCTAGTGCCAGCGTTATTCACAAATCTATATGTGGTACATGATTATTATGCTTACGCAAATTCAATTTTCTTAATTTTAGCTATCGGACTCTCTCTTAGTGTACTTCTGGAAAGAGCACATTGGATACCACAGTTAACCGGTGTGCTTTCAAGTATTTTTCTTGTAGCTCATCTAAATAATATCTATCATTCTGGCTATAAGAAAGGTCAATTAGCATTTAGAGGAGACCTTTTACATATCAGTAAAGCTTTTGCTGATCCACAAAATAATTTTAAAAAAGGAGTCCTGATTGTATGGGGTGCGGACTGGTCACCCGAGATAGCATTTAGGTCCTTAAGAAGGGTGATCATGGATAGAAGCGACCGCCCTTTAAAAGATAAGGATTTTTTAAAGTCTATTCAATTAGCTGGAGGAAAAGAGGCTATTGCTGGGCTAGTATTCTGTCGCGACAAACCAGAGACCTTTGTTAATGATCGTTTACATTATTTTGGTATGACAGAAGAGAAGCCTATCCAATTGGGTCTATGCCGATATTTCATGAAGAAGAATATTGAACCGCCAATATCCAGTTAATATACCATGAACAGCAAGCGGAAATTTAGTTTGATTTCAGAACCTATCCAGGTCTGTTCTGCGAGTTAGTGCCTGATTGGAAACACACCGCCGCCTTTGTATGTAAGGCTTAGAGCACTATAATCTTTAGCGAATTTCCCCAGTTTCTCTAAAAAGGCTATAATTGTCGGAAAATCAAAAGATCTTGGGGGTGCCCATGCGCGCAA
>JBGCDR010000184.1:0-5855 GCA_045105515.1 Oligoflexales bacterium | reverse complement strand
GTTGATATTTTTTAGTTTCATGCCCACAGATTTCCTGAATTCATATGTAAATTCAGCATAATACCTAATCTGTGCGAAAATTGATTTTTAATATGTCTTCGGCTTGTATGACGAGTTTTTAGAGTTCAGTCAGTGCTCAGCATACGATGGACTTTTGGAGTTTATTCCTCTTCCATGAAAGTAGAGAATAAACTTACCGCATTCTTCAAATAATCATTGTCTGATTCATGATTGTCTATTGTTTGGCTAAGAGTCTGGGCTTTGACGATATTAGGGATTTTATCAAGCAATTGATATGCTATGCGAAAAACTTCTAAGAACAACTTTTGTTGATGAGTAAGTTCATTTAGCACTATTAATTCGGAGGCAACCTCAAGGTGCTCACCAACTTGTTCACTCGTTTTTCCATGTATAGATTGAAGCTGACCCATGATGTTGTGCAACTGTCCCATAGTCTGAACTTGCCACTGTTTATTCAAAGAATCACCAATTTTCTGAACCAATTGATTTGGAATGTCAAAATTGACAAACTGCATACTTATTCTTCTAACAGTAAAAGAAGCCTCTTGCCAAGAGCATGTATCAGAACTAGAATCAAAGCTGTCGCGATAGTCTAAAAAGTTTCGATAGGCGTTCTGATCTTCTTTCAAAACCTCATTATGGAATAAGAGGCTCTTAGAATAGCCGAAATTTAGAAATGATTCATAAGTAAGAAATAATGCTAAAAATGTACGATCCAGTTCCTGCTGTGGCTTTTGTATCTTAGAAGTATTGTCAATGATCGCCTTATGGTAAATATTGATTTGATTTTTCAGTTGAACATTAAGATTATCCAATTCTTCGATCTTCAAAAAATCTACCTTTGTTTCTTTATTAGCATCAGTTGCCCCATAACTTGGCTTCGTACCTAGTGTAATAAAAAATGCGGAAATTAGTAGCCATAAATATTCAATTTTAAACATTTAATTATTCCTTAGTTTCTTTAAAGTCTGGGTACACTACCATAAATGTCTATCCTTGTAAAGGATAAAGAAGCTAATTATCCTAGGGTATTGCCCTAGGATAATTCTCAACTATCGATTTTTTTTAGCTACCGGCATCAATCTTTCGCTTTGCTTCATAATAATGAGAGCGGGAAAAACCAATTAGTTGGATTTGAATATCAAAACTGAGCCTTTTCTATTCTGATAAATATTTTAGGCTTATTCTCAATACGAATTATGATACTCTTCTTCTTCGAGATTAAACATCGAGTCTAATATGAATCGATTGAATGGCAAAAAATAGTATCATTCTACTGGCTAAAAAAGTAAGAATTTTCTGAACAAAACCTTAAAGCTTCTTGGTTTTTAACCCCTTGGATTCTGAAAGCGTGAGGGATGTGGCTATGACCATACGAAAAAATATCATTACAACTTAGTTCATTGCATCTAAACATAAGCAATGTATCTGTAGCCTTTCCATCTACTTCAATCGTCTGAGCAATATTAGCCGCCAAGCCATCATGTTTAATACATGATTCTGCACCTCTGATCTTTTCTCCAAGGTATTTTTTATTCAATTGGTTAATTAAAGATAATTGTTCGACTAATACCTGGATAAGTTGGTTAATTATAGCTTCCCTATTTCTTTCGATTAGCTCAGCATTGTGAAAATTATTTGGATTTAGAACCTTAGATCTTAAAATTCTGAAATATTTATCTAGTGTGAGTTTTTGACCAAGTCTCATATCATTCAAATAGAAAGCGATTTCTTTAGCCCTATGATTTTCTAATTTCTTTCTTTTATAATAGAAAGGTAGGATAGCTATCTTGCCATTATGATATGAAATTTCAAAAAACACCTTGACACCATGTTGATTTTTGGTTTCTACGCGAAGGCTAGCATATTCTTGACTATCTGTTACATCTGTTTTTAGAAGAAGGCGATTAGACTTAATTTTATCATTATTCAATAATCTAATCTCCAAATCTGATAGATCAGCTAGGTTTAAGCTAGTGATGGTATCTATCGCTTCTTCAAAAAAATTCGATAAAATTTCAAATAGAGAGGGAATTTCTTGTGATACAGTAGTATCTTTGCTCCTTTTTCTAAGTTTATTGGCAGTTGATTCTTCCTCTTGAGCCAAACTGCGCTTACAGATCTCAGTGAGTTCTGTGTTGCCTGCTTCTTCCGGCGACACCTCCGGGGGTTTAATAAATTTACTTCTTAATTTTCTGTTTGAACTGAGAAGATCTTTGGCAAAGTTGCCAGTATGTTCATTATTCCTATTTAATAATTTATCTGACTCCGTTGATATGGGAAAGACTACAAAAACAAAGAATTCGTAGATTATTGAAAAATTGCAGCAAGGATCAGCTACAAGGCAGAAGTGCCTTAAGCAGGAGGCTTGAGGGGAGGGGTCAAACAAATATGACTTTCATCAAGGAACCAATAAAAGTGTTTTTATATTTGAAGTCTATCTTCTTAATATTTATTAGGATTCGTAAATATTTTTAAGGTCAAGAGCTGCTTATGATAGGTTAGACGATTAATCTAAATATCGACAATCGGAAAGAACAATGTCTATAAAAGAAACGAAATTCTAAAAGGATGATATGCCGTCGTTATTAATCTGAAAATAAGAAAAGCATGTTAAAGACACCAGGTGGGTTAGCATAATTTCAAAACTATTCAATCTTATGAAAGATATGAAGAATATCTATAATCTTACACCTATTTTCTTTTGACAAGCAGTCTTTTCCAGAGTCTCCGCTACCAACAAATGACTGCTTTTTATTTAGAATTGAAACTATTTCGAAGGATTTTCCTCCAGAATTTAGGTTTTCACATAAGTTTAAATCGTTTTCTTTTTTCTCAGTACACTGCTTAACTTCGATATCATAATCGAAAATATTAGTATTTTCATATCTCTTTCCAATGGTATAAACTTCTACCCATTCTAAATCTGATATGGGTCTTTCAGAACAATCAGTAGTTTCATAAAGTAAATAATTTCTTTTTACTTGCTCGTTAGTGATGACTAAATTAGATTTAAGACTATAGGGGAATTCCCAAGGGTAACACTCAGCTTCCCAGTTTCCGATCATCTTATTTGGCGCGATTTTCTCAAATTCTATTGTATCATTAGCAAACATTTTTTTATGGAAAAATGAGCTACCGTCCTCACCTAGGAGTTTTTATACTTATTTTCATCTTATTGATGATGGCTTATCATTATAATATAGTCAAAGAAATATCACCGCCTAAAAAACTCCCCAAACATTTTGTGAATTTCTACCAAAAACACCTTCTCATATAATTAAAATAGTTTTCCACGGAAATTTTTGATGTTTTTCTATTACTTGTCTGTTGTCAATTCTCCATCTAAATTGACAGTCTCTATTTATGCTGCTGATAATGTTTGAGTAGCTTTCGTGGGAATTGTGTTTTAAATGTCGATATTTTACTTCTGATACTCCCGTCAAGCCCATCCATTCGCTATTGTTTTTTATTCCATATCTGTTCCAATATAGCTGTGGCCCAGGGTAAAGAGTTGGGGAATCAAACTCACATGGCTCAATTCTTTTAGCTTTGATTGTAAATTTTCCAAATTCGAGAAATTTATCGGTGCCAACTATTTTATTTAGAGCATGAATAATTTCAATACTATCGATGTCAGAGGGAAAAGTATGAAATATGAGATCGGCACATAAACAACCGCTGACAGCGAGGCATCATTGCCAAACCTCGATCCTATATCAAAAAGATTTGACTTTGCAGCTTTATATTCTTTGTCTGGGTCTATCTTGACTACAGTTTTCATACTCCAAGGGTATGAATGATTTAAAGGATGATGTCAATTATTCCAAATATTTATGGCTCTAAGTCTTTAGATTGGTCAAGACGCTTATGTTCGACGACTTACATTTGACCGAGCTTGAGAACAAGATAGTTAGCTGCTGAATATTCGGGAAATAAAAAAACTGTAAACGCTATTGCCAAGTGGATAATCATAGAAACATCGCCTCCAAAAACTCCACTGAACTTTGTAGGTGGTAAAAATATTAACATGAACTAGAAGCAAAAAAGAGGGATGTATTGATGGGGTATAAAATCTTGTTATGCTAAGCTCCGATGTGGAGCGTAGGTGCATTAGTTGGAATACAAAAAATTATTCATTGCCTCTTCTTGAAGTCCAGGTCCAAGTTCCCCAGTTGTCTTCTGAGTAAGTAGGATTCGAGCAACAGATACCGTCTAAGCGTGCACGCGTGATTCCACACATATTGTTGCTAAGGTAACCTCGGCGAGCGTAACGCTCTATCGCATTACAGTTACCAGCGAAAGATCGTCGTTGGTTGGGGTCCCAGATGGTAACGCCTTGTGCTATTGCAGAAGGAGAATCTCCGTCTTTGCAGATACCGAAAAGAGCGTTACCTCCTGGTGCGTTAAAATTGATCCCCACAGGCTGACGAGTACAAGGAATGAAGCCACCATTTCCTGGATTTGGTGCTGGAGCAGGTCTTGGAGCAGGGTTCCATCCCTCCCAAGTAGATCCTCCTGAGGTGGGGTTAGAAGCTGGTACATATTCGCAAGTCAGTTTGCATGTGTCAGATGTATTTATTCGAGATTTCCTATCGAATTCGTATTGATCGTCTTCTCCGATCTCATCATCAGTTGGGCATGTAAGGCAACCAGCTTCTGTTTTGTTACCCTCGTACTCACAGGTTAAATTTTCATTGTCTTTAGAAAAATCACAGTCAGTCATCATTTTGTTTCTTCCGTTGGATTCTGGGCAAAAATCCTCACAGTCATCGTGACCAAGCCCCCTTAAATGAGACTCCCCTAGGGAATATTTTACTAAATATAGGGAGCTAATAGCTGAGACTTTAGCAATTTTACTTAGATAAGGTACTGCACTGCTAACACTCGACCAGCCTACAAAACAGGAAGCTAAAAATGGTAATCCGATAGTTTTAAAATTCATATCTACATCCTCAAATTAGTAAAAAATTTCTATGAAAAGTTTACTGAATATTCAAAATAATCTGTTTTAACCAGTAATTTATCGTGTCAAACCTAGTAAGATTTACTTTGTTCTAAAAAAAACTATATTCATTTATGACCTTTCAAATTATGTTAGACTAAATTGATAATAAATAATTACCGAACTGAGAACAGATATTTGCAGTATTGTATAAGCCTTGTCAACAGAATGTTGCTGGAAAAATCGTGTAACATTTTTTACCTTAATTACGTGTGGTAAAAACCTCGAAAATATTAAATTTTCACTATAGAAATGACGGAGTGATACAAGTCTATACTTAAAAAGTAATCAAAATTGTAGTTTATGTGTGCAATGCCCGATCCGACAAAAATTGCCCCCCCCCAATAACTGGAATTCTGACCCCCTCGATATTGGTTAGATTGCCCCCCAGTTATCGTTCTTGCACAAGGCTCAACAACAATTGGAAAGACTTTAACTAAAACTGTACTCCTGTGTTCTATCTAGGCCAGGAGGACAAGAGCTTGAAGAGTTTTGAAGTGATCGAACAAATAAGAAAACTAAAGGATGCTAGTCATCCAACTAAGAAAATATGCGTAATATTGGGTGTTTCTAGGAATACCGTCCGTCGGTATCTTCGTACTTATCTGGATTCCCAAAAAAACGAAACGATACAAAATTCAAATAAAACTCTACCTTGGATGGATATTATTGACTGGCCTCTGATATGTGAAAGAAGGCGCAAGGGTTTTACAGCTAAACAACTCTATCAGGAGTTTGAGCCTAAGATTAGCTATTCAACATTTTGCACGCGTTTAAGGGAGAGCTTAGGAAATACAACAGAGATTAGTATTAGGCTTCAGCACAAGCC
>JBGCDR010000183.1:0-3050 GCA_045105515.1 Oligoflexales bacterium | reverse complement strand
GCGCATGGGCACCCCCAAGATCTTTTGATTTTCCGACAATTATAGCCTTTTTAGAGAAACTGGGGAAATTCGCTAAAGATTATAGTGCTCTAAGCCTTACATACAAAGGCGGCGGTGTGTTTCCAATCAGGCACTAAGTATTATATTTATGGAAAACTATCAAAGTAATTTTCATATTCCCGAATTTGACCCTTTTCCAAACTCAATTGTTGCAGTAGGAAATCCCTATGATATTCGTGAAAAAGGATATCAGGTAAATCATGGAAAAATGGACATGACTTATGTTTATGAAACCGAACCGGGTTCTGAGCAATATTTTTTAGTTGATATGGTTGGTGGTGATGGGATTGGGGGAAATTCTCAATTAGTCGTAGCAGAAAATACTGAATACCAATCTCTAAATCTGGTTTTCGCAGAAAATAAGAGTTGGCACAGCTGGCATGTGAATGAAAATAATGTTCTTGTTCGCGCAAACCAAAATCCGACCGATAATCTAAAAGAGGAAATTAATCTTTGTGGCTGTGGACACAGAAATGAGGTTTCTGAAGCAGCAGACGATATAAGCGATCCAATTTATTCTATTGGAATATTCTTGTTACCAGGAAAAATTATTCCCTCATTCATGGACGAAAATGAATTTTCAGCAATTTTTAAAAGAGAGTATTACAAGAAAAAATATGTCCCTGCAAAAGGTAAGAAGTGCGAAGATTATCAGTGGGTTTGCTAGTAACATCCACTACATCGTAGAACGATTCCTACCATTTGCTTTTGATTTATACAGCTTCTTATCGGCATCAGCTAACAAATCTGTGTGGCTTTTCATACTCTTATGCAATTCTGAAACACCTAAAGATATGGTTTGATGAATTTTATTTTTACCATGCTTAAACTGGTGTTTAGAAATTTTCTTTCTAATTCTTTCAGCGAACTCGTAAGCTATTTTTGTGTTAGCATCAGGCAAAATTACGACAAACTCTTCTCCGCCAATGCGTCCAAATATATCATCTTTACGAATGCATGATCCCACCAATTTAGCACTCTCTTTTAAAATATAATCACCTGCTTCATGACCATATTTGTCGTTGACCTTTTTAAAGTGATCTAAATCGAAAAATATACAAGAAAGTGGTCGCTTATAAGTTCTGCTATATTTAAACTGTCTTTCTAGCGAATCGAAGACATATTTTTTATTGAAAATTTGTGTTCCGGCATCAATCGTCGCCAACCGGTAGATTTTATCATGAAAAGACTTTTCAATATTGTTAGGGGCAAAATACTTCAGTATTATTTTTCCCAATCGAACGATGTCCCCATCATTTAGAATATGCTTATTTTTCATTCTTGCTTCATTAATAAATGTACCGTTTGAGCTATTGAGGTCGAAAATCTGTAATTCTGTGCCTTTTAATGAACAACGAACATGCCGCCGAGACACACTTGTCTCATTGATCGTAATATCAGCGTCATCCGCCCTGCCAATGACCATTTCATTAGAACTTAAAATATAGCGCGCACCTAAGTTAATTCCTGAATATTGAATTAAGCATGCATGATTTCGATCACTATTTAATGCTGTTAGCTCGTTCATGGCGGTGATAATCGTTTTATCATCAGACATATTCAATAATCTCTCTTAATTAAAGTTATAACTAAGCCCTTTAACCTGTTCTAGTATCCCCCAATATTTTCTGCATTTGGGGGTGAATTGTATATTTCTTTCATAAAATTATACAATATATGATCGTTCTAAGGACTTAGAAAGAGATCCAGCTAAATGGCAGTCTATTTATAATCATGCGCAGCGGAGTCAAAAGAAAGGCAACCCGCCAGAATGTAAAGGCTTGATCTTCATCGAAAAATTATTGATAACAAGTTTTAATAGCTCATTAGAAAATGCTGGATCGGAATGCCGCGGTTTAATTCTCCCATTTGTAAAGAAACTTCTTTAACTTGAATTGGGAGATAAAGATACTGATAGCGTTTTCGAAAGAATTTATGAATTTTTGGAGAATCTAATTACGACCTTTGACGTCAAGTGAGGGACCAAATATTCTGTCTTCGTAAAATCTATAAAATATAAACCATCGCCATTATTTTTAGTTTTTATTTGAAATTGCTATTGCAGCGGAATTTTAACTTGTTTTTTAACATTTTTTTGACGGATAAAATACGAAAATGAATTCTAAATTGAAATATTTATTAAAAATTTTTTCAGTTCATCTATCATCTCCAGTCAAAACAACCGCAGCTTATGAAAGAAGTCATTCTAAGGAAGGCCTAATAAAGAATATTACTCGGAACTCGTTCCCGATTAAAATATTATTATCTAAGCTTGCTTGATTTGCATAAATAAAGGGCTAAATAGGCTTATTACGATATTTTATCAATACAATAGTTTAGGTGAGTATTAAAATTTACATCAGAGTTGATTTCAAAGTTCGTCTTCTTTTTTAATAGGAGAAAATAAAAAGACAATTCTATCTCCCTTAAAATGAGGTGCTTTATGTAGGACTGCTGAGTTCCAAAAACCAATTTGGGCTGAAACTTTATCTATTCTAAAATGTTCCATGACTTTTTCAACGGCATATATGAAATTAGAAAAACATTTTTTACTAGTACTTTGCCTAGTAGCAACTAGATAACCTGGGTAGCTTTTAGAATCTGCCAAGAAATTTCGCGAATATGTAGTACTTGGCCCAAGTAATGTCAAAGTTGCATGGTCATCAGTAGGATCAAGGTGCAATTCCTCTACCTCAACCTCTTCAAATTTTCTGTCAAATGCACCATAACCCCTTATAGTAGACTTAAGATTCACTTTAGCATTCTCAAAATTTTTTCCGAGTCTATTCGTTGCAATATAAACTCTTGCAGCATTTAAAAAATTCCTACTTAATTCAGATTCAATATATTTAATGCGGATCAATAGTTGAAAGCCTTGCTGCATAAGGATTTTGACTGTCTTTGCAATCAGCGTTTACTTGCCAGGTTCATTCCACGATTAAATAGTGTATATTTTTAGGGCTTTAATGTCTGAATAGCCTGGCCCTCAG
>JBGCDR010000182.1:0-44042 GCA_045105515.1 Oligoflexales bacterium | reverse complement strand
ATTCTTGCCCTTACCTTTGCTGGCCTTTAATTCCCTGTAGGCTTCGGAAAATGATGGAACCATCTTAACGATTTTAGCCTTGCTTAAGCCAGTCAATGATTTCACTTGTCTTTCCGGTAACATGAAAATAAACATATCAATCCCTCCCAGAATTACGTTTGGGATCAGCTTATCAATATTTACATAATAATCATATAAAATAATAATATTAGCCGGTTAAAAAATTAGACAACTCTATTGAGAAAAGCTCTTGGAGAATCATCCAAATTTACCCAAATAATATCTTGTCTATTATCGTTGTTAAAATCAACAACCAAAGGGGTCATACCATAGAACGGATTTGCCATTCCAAGAGACTTTGTTGGGTAAAATCTTGCTAATTTTTTATTCCTATCTTGAAGAAATACTTTTCCATCGCTTTTAAAGAGATTATGAACAGGCCAACCAATATAGTTTTGCGCAACCATCAAATCCAAATTTCCATCTAGGTTTAGATCTTCAAAAACTGCTCCCCATGAGAAGCCATAACCTGTTAATCCTGTGGATTGGGTTTCATTTGTAAATTTAAAGTTACCTTCATTTCTTAAAAGTACCCATTCTAAATCCTGATTTTGATCATCTCTTAAATCTCCTCTAACCATAAAAGAAGGAATAGAATTGCCCGCATTGCTAGAAAAAATATCCTGGTCTCCATCATTATCATAATCCCCAATTGCAAGACCCATCCAAAAACCAAGACCTACTATAGGATCTATTTGACTAAAACTTGAATTTTTCATATTTCGATAAATCTCTATTTCACCCGTATTCTGAGAAAGAACGAGATCTGGCCAACCATCTAAATCCAAATCAACAAAAGTGGCTAGAAAAGTATTTTGTTTACCACCTACACCTGATGACTGAGTCACGTCTCGAAACGTTAAATTGTCGCCCCCTAACAGTAAAACATTTCTTTTCGCGTGTTTTGGGTCATTAAAAACCGCACTTCTAAATTTATCCAATGATATAAAAACACTCAAATATATATCTATATTTCCATCTCTATTAATATCTGCAACCGTAACTGCGACGGGGACAGCATCTTCTTCAAATTTGACAGGTATTTTTTTTTCGGTAAATTTTCCTCCTTTGTTAAGGTATAGGTAGAGACCATCTTCTCTTGTCACCAATAAATCTTCTCGGCCATTGTGATTAATATCAATTGCACAGGCTCCATAAGCAGCCTTTAAATGTGAAATTCTAGTGTCTGCAATTATGTTGTGGAGTTTTCCTTTTCTGTAGCTTAAGAGAGCATCACCTTGTCCTAAACTTCCAGAGATAAATATTTCTTTTTTTCCATCTCCATCATAGTCAATTACAGCTGCACCTACAAATGGAAACGATTTTTTATGAAATTTATGAGAAAAATCGCTTGGAATCTCTTCGAATTCTATAAGAGATTTTTCTTCTAATGAAGGTGGTAGGCTTGCACAAGACAAATGAGTAAGCACTACAATGAACAATATAATCAACTTTTTATTCACAGTGTTGGATCTCCTTAGTATTAAAACAGATCAATAAAATTCATTTATTCCAGATATTATTATGATATTCTCTTTTTTAAAATTATAATATAAGAAAATTGTGAAAGAAATGAAAAGATATGCACTAATGTCTGAATATATTCATGGTAAGAGCAAATTTTTAACAACATTAATGTATTTAAAAAAAAGGTATACTAATATTAGCCAATCGTACTAAGTAAAGACTTGCGATCAATTTTCCGAGTTGAAGTTTCCGGAAGAAAATTTCGAATATAGATCCTAGCTGGTATCTTAAATTCTGAAATCCTAGGTTTCAAGTATTCTAACAATTCAAACTCACTTGTCGAATCGGCATTAGATTTTAAACAAACAAATGCTATTGGTTCCTCTCCTTCTTTTGGGTGTGGTTTCCCTAAGACTGCTACTTTTTCAATCGCTGAGTGAGTATATAGAACCTCCTCAATTTCATGAGGAAAAATATTAGAAGTATTTCTCACAATCATCATTTTACATCTCCCTTGAAAATGGAGGTAGCCTTGCTCATCCTGATAAACCAAATCACCGCTTTTATACCACCGATCTGGTCCAAAAGATTTTACTGTTTCAGTTGAATTCCCGTAATATTCCTTGAAAACAGATTTTCCTCGAATCCAGAGCTCTCCTGTTTCTCCTTCTTTCACCTCTTTTCCATTGGGGTCCACTATTTTCGTTTCATAAATGGAATCACTTACTTGACCAATAGAATCTACTCGTGCCTTTTTTCCCTGTTGATAGTGATTCGCACATACTATTCCAGCTTCTGTGGAACCATAAATATTTGTAAGGTTAATATTGAAAGATTTTGATAGCTTTTCAAATATAATAGCGGGTGTCTTATCCCCCCCTGTCGAAACAAATTCTAGCTGTTCTGCAACTTCAGGAAAATCAAAGAGTTTATCAACAAAATCTATGCAGGTAGAGCTGAGAGGAGATGCATGATTAATCTTGTATTCAGACATTTTTGAGAAAAGATCAAAATAATCGACCTGACTGACATAAGACGGTAAGTAGCAGCTAGAGCAGCTGACTAACGCTGCAAACAAGTGACAAAACCCTCCGGAGTGAAAGCAGTTTGCTAGAACTACGGTCCTATGTTCAGGATGTAATTGAAATGCAGCTTTAGAACCGTGAATAAAATAAATCGCCGATTCCATTGTGTGCAGAACACCCTTAGGGATTCCTATGGTTCCTGAAGTATGAAATATTAAAGCAGGCCTTTGTAGATTTTTTTGTAAACAAATTTGAAAGTTGGCGCTTGCCTCATACTTGCTTAATTGATGAAAAGGTTTCCAATCATCATATCTATGGATATCTATTTTTTCACCAATTATAAATTTATACTCGATCATATCTACAATATCTTGATCCACTTTCAATATTTCTTCTAAAAACATTTCATGAATCACAATAACTTTTGGGACAGTATGCCTTAAAACTGTCTCAAATTCCTTGAATTTAAAACGAAAATTTAAGGGTGAAATTATAGTTTGACTTTTAAAACAAGCAAAATAGAGACTAACCAATTCAGTACAGTGTGGAAGTACAGTAACTAAAATTTCTCCATCAAGAGAATTATTTTTAAGATTTTTAGCTATTTGATTGGAAATGTTTTCGAGTTGCCCATAACTAAGGGATTTAGATCCAGAGACTACAGCAGGTTTGTTTGGATTTCTAAAAGCATGATTGCTAATTTCTGAAAAATCCTTAAAATCAAAAGTTTGGCTCATAATGGCTCCATAATGTTAGCTATACTTCAACATTCTCGATAATTTTTTTTAGCAGAGTAAACTTGTCAATCAAAATTTTTTCCGAAAATCCATGACTTGTTAAAGTGGTTTCAAGTTCTAAAAAGGCCTCAAAAAAATCTGGAAAACCATAACTTCCGCACCCCCCTTTTAACTTATGGATTATTTTTTTCGTTAAGTGAACGTCGTCTGCTAGTATTACCTTTTCTAATTCACTTACTTGAATTTTTAAGCTTCTCAGAAAAGATGGTATTAAAGGACTGATTCTCGCATCGTTGCAATACAGTGACTTAATAGAATCGGCCTTGTCAGGATTTCCATTTTGGGCTAGAGATTCATAATTATGTACTGCATCTGATTTATTTTTTTCTATAATACCCTCTATTTCCAATGCACACTCCCTTTTAAACATATTTCCCACCTATCATATTAAAAGAATGTATTGATCGATATCACTGAAATTCAAGGCTACATTTTTTGATAGAACATCATGTTTTATTGATTTACATGGTATTTATACGGTTCCAATAGACATCCAATCAACTTGTCCTTGCCATCAAACTCCTGGTACAAAAGCTATAGATTTTTAGTTAATATTTAAGTAGACTCCGTCAGATTAATGGTACTTTTACTTAGGAACTTATATGAAAATTGCCAAAAACACCGTTGTTACTATGGATTATACCTTGTCCGATGAAGAAGGGGAGGTTTTAGATTCATCCAGTGGTAACGAACCTCTTGTATTTCTATCTGGTCATGGCAATATTATTGCTGGGTTGGAAGATGCAATCCAAGGTCAAGGTACAGGTGACAAATTAGATGTTACCGTAAAACCTGAAGACGCATATGGAGAGTATAGTTCAGAACTAGTTGCAAATGTTCCAAAGTCTCAGCTCCAAGCAGATGAAGAAATCGCGGAAGGGGCTCATTTTCAAGTAGAAACTCCAGAAGGTCCTATGATTTATACCGTTACTCACATGGATGGTAATGATGTGACCCTAGATGGTAACCATCCTTTAGCTGGCGAAACCTTGAACTTCAAAATCGAAATCAAGGATGTCAGAGCTGCTTCAGCTGATGAAATCGCTGCAGGCCATATTCATAGCGCCAACTGCTCCCACTAAAAAAATTAAATATAGCTCAAATGCCCTTATTCGTGTAAGAATTTTGCTTATTGCAAAATTCACAATCACAATTTGGTGCCTATATGAATCAATCTTATGCCAGTTACCTAAAGTTGGAACAGGTTCTTAGTGCTCAAAATCCATTGTCGGAAGGTGAGCATGACGAAATGCTATTCATCATTATTCATCAAACCTATGAACTTTGGTTTAAGCAAATCCTCCATGAATCAAAACGTCTGAATCAAGCGCTTGAGCATAACCAAGTTGCTGTTTTTCAATCTTGTATTAAAAGAATATTAACAGTCATGAAAACCCTAGTTCAGCAGATTGATATTCTTGAAACCATGACACCCTTATCTTTTGCCAGCTTTAGAAACAGGCTTGAAAGTTCAAGCGGATTTCAGTCATTCCAATTTAGACAGCTTGAATACTACCTTGGCTTTAAAGATCCAAAGAAAATTAAAAACTATCCAGAATCTAGCCGTGAGCGCAAAGAACTAGAATCTATGCTGGAGGAACCTACCCTCTTTGACAACTTCTTAAGATTTTTGCACAAGCACCATCGAGTGGAAGTACCCTCTGCGGTCCTCGAACGTAATTTCACCAACAACTATGACGGCAATGAAGAAGTAGAAAACATTATTCTGATGCTTTACCGAGAAGATCCAATCATTGGTGAACTTTGTGAACGATTAGTCGATTGGGACGAGGGAACTCAAGAATGGCGCTACAGGCATGTTAAGATGGTTGAGCGCACTATTGGCTTTAAGAAAGGTACCGGAGGATCTTTAGGTGTAAGCTACCTCCAAAAAAGCCTTTTCAAACCAGCTTTCCCAGATTTATGGAACGTACGCAATCGGTTCTAAGTAGAGATATTTAAATTATAAATAAGTTATTTATACTCACATTATTTGATCCTGGGAGATAATTTTTTTCCTTAAATCTAGTTCTGGTTGGAATGCTGGTAAAGTTATTATTAAAGATAGGATGCAAGTAATTTTACATATTTATTTGCAGTCAAGTCTATATCCTTTGTCATTTCTCTAATTACTTTCCTCATAAATATGGACTTTGGAGCCATGGTAGGTTTGTTTATTTTCACAAATTTACTTACCTTCACTTCAAAAGAACCACCATATTTCTTTTTCAAGGCAACTTCAAAGGTTTCAGATACGGTATGCTTAGCACTACCTGAAGCTTTTATCGACCGTGATACACTACTAAATAAGAATTTCGAATCCTTAGTTACTAACATAGAATCTGATAGTATCTTCATAATACCATGACCTGAATCCCGTGTTTCCAAAAATTCAAGCTGGTAACTTAAACGGCCATTCTCATCATCTAACAGAATCTTTTTTCTGATATTAAAATCAGGATTGTAATCTAGCCAACGTATTATTCCTGGGACTAAATTTTCTATAGCACCTTGATTCCCTGATATTTCACAAATTATCATAGATTCGAATGAATAAATTTTACCCTTATCATCGAGAGAATCTGCGGATGGTTCTTGACACACTAAACGCCAATTTCCAAAAAAATCTTTGAATGCAAAGGCATCGGTATTCCATAAAGCACAAAAATGCAAAAGAGCTAAAAAATTTAGAATATGACGGCTCATAGCGGAGTTCCTGCAACTATAAATTAAAAAATCTAAGGGCAGTTATATGCTACTAAAATAGCTGATTCAAGCCCTTAAACAACACGGCATACTAAAACAATCCGAATATTCATTTACAATAAATTCTTTTTATATGTTACAAGAAATAACATGAAAATTTACTAAGAGCATAATTATGCTTGCCATATTTATTGTCAGGATTAGTCAAATAAAAGAGTGATAAAAGCATTTTTTGACCGGATAAAACAAGCTATATCACGAATAACTCAGCTAATACGCAGCGTCTGAATTTAGATTGTTTTAGTCCTTGTAGTAGGATTAAATTTTTAATCCTGATTCCAACAGCCATCACATTATGATATCAATTATCATTATCGTTTTTTAGTCAAGCGGATTTATCACTTTTTTGCAGAGGTTTTTTTTATTATTAATTAGCACTTAGAAACTCACAGTTGTACGATCCATACTGTTCCACCTGACAAGAAGACACCAACTCCGTAAAGGAGGGAGATGATTCCATGAGTCTATACAGTCGTTCTGCTTTTCCTGAGCCCCAAGGTCTATACCACCCCAGTAAGGAGCACGAATCCTGTGGACTGGCATTTATTGCAAACATAAAAGGCCATAGGTCGCACAAAATCATCAGTGATGGCCTCACTATGCTAAAAAACCTTACTCATCGAGGAGCAGCAGGAGCTGATCCTCAGACGGGAGATGGAGCAGGAATCCTTATGCAGATCCCTGATTCTTTCTTTCGCAAGGAGCTAGAGTTTAGCTTGCCAGCATTAGGAAAATATGCATGTGGCAATGTCTTCGTTCCTAAATCACCAAATGCAAATAATTTCTACAAAAAAATCGTCGAAGATGTTTTGCGATCATTCGATCTAAAGGTACTCGGTTGGAGGAAGGTTCCTACAGAGCCTTCAATTCTTGGCCAAGGAGCGAAAGCTTGCGAGCCAGAAATCTTCCAAGTTTTTCTAGAGCAAGCTGGTGAAAGCGTTGATAATTTTGGCTTTATATTATTCCGGGCTCGTAAAAAAATTGAAAAGCTGGTACTTGAGTGCAGACGTGATGACCTTGATCAGTTTTACGTGTGTAGCCTATCTGATGAAGTAATTGTTTACAAAGGCATGTTCCTAGCTGATCAACTTCACACCTACTTTAAGGACTTAGATAATCCTTTAGTCGAGTCCGCTGTAGCAATTGTACATCAGCGTTTTTCTACGAATACTTTTCCTTCATGGAAACTTGCTCATCCTTATCGCATCTGTGCTCATAACGGCGAATTCAACACAATCCAAGCTAATACCAACATGATGCGGATTCGAGAAAACCATTTAAATCACCCAAAACTCGAAGAAAATGAAATAGAGGACCTCAAACCCATCATTGCACCTGGTTTATCTGACTCTGCAAGCTTCGATAATGCCGTAGAGTTTTTCTGCCATACTGAACGCAGCCTACCGCACACCTTAGCCATGATGGTTCCGGAAGCTTGGCGAAGCCGGGCACACATGGATGAAAAGCGCAAGTATTTCTTTCTCTACCATTCGAACTTAATGGAGCCCTGGGATGGGCCTGCTACTATTGCTGGATTTCACAATGATCAACTTGTAGCTACCTTAGACCGTAATGGTTTAAGGCCAGCTCGTTTTTGCCTGACTACAGATAACCGTATTATTTTTGGCTCAGAGGCAGGCATGTTAGCGCTGAAAGACCATGAAACCCTATTTAAAGGTCGATTATGGCCAGGAAAGATGATCTATGTAGACATGAAAAAAGGTGTCTTTATGGATGATGATGAAGCCAAGAAAACCTTTCTTGGAAAGAGGCCTTATGACTCTTGGCTTCACCAAAATTTAGTTGATCTAGAGCAATTGCCAGAACCTATCAAGCCTCCAAAATCTCTTACCCACAAACTCCACATCTACCAAAAAGCATTTGCTTATTCCGAGGAAGAGCTGATGGAGCAGCTGGTCCCCATGTTTACTGACGGTCAAGAAGCTGTTGGATCTATGGGCAATGACAGTCCACTAGCAATTTTATCTGAAAAACCTAAGCTCTTGTTCGACTATTTCCGGCAAAGATTTGCCCAAGTCACCAACCCAGCAATTGACCCCATTCGCGAAGAAATAGTAATGGGAATGAACTCCTATTTCGGTACCAAATGGAATGCCTTTGAGGAGGGTAGAGAATTTTGTCGGCAAATACGTCTGACAAGCCCGATAATCAACAATTTCGATCTCGAAAAGCTTGCCCAAACCAAGAATATCTGTATTAGAGGGAGCATCATTCCCATTATCTTCGATAAAAGTCTGGGAGCCAATGCACTAGAAACTGCACTATCGCAAATTTGCAAGAAAGCAGAAGACAAAATACACCTCGGCTACAACACTCTTATTCTCTCTGATCGTGGAATTGATGAACGGCAAGTTGCAATACCAGCAGTATTGGCAACAGCAAGTATTCATTTTCACCTAATCAATAAGGGAAAGAGAGGTGGTATAGGAATCATATTGGAAACGGGTCAAGCTCGCTTAGTACACCATATGGCTGTATGTATAGCGTACGGAGCAAATGCGATTAACCCCTACCTGGCATTTGAATGCATTAGAGACCTAAGATCTCGAGAAATTTTGCCGGCTCGAGATGGCAATGAAGTAGACTATGAGGACCCCACTGCCTTCTACGACCGCAACTACCACAAAGCCCTCGACAAAGGTTTGTATAAAATCATGTCAAAAATGGGTGTTTCTACAATTCGTTCTTATCATAGCGGGCAAATCTTTGAACTGATAGGGCTTTCCGAAGACCTGGCTAAACGTCATTTCAACAATAGCATTTCTATCCTCGGAGGAATTGGCTTAAAAGAAATCCAGAATGATTCTATTTACCATCACCAACTTAGTTTTGCCAATACCATCCATGGCAGCCCCAGTCTTCCTTGGGGAGGAGATATAAAATGGACTCCCCATGGGGAAAAACATTTAAATACCCCCAGTTCCATTGCGCTCTTGCAACAAGCTGTAAGAGAAGGTTCTATCGAAAAATTTAAGATTTATAGTAAAAACCTACAAAGGGGTAGCAAGTCCGTCTTAAGAAGTCATCTAGAAACAAGTTCTGACCGAGCCCCAATAGCTATTTCCCAAGTTGAGCCAGCCTATGAAATAGTTCAGCGTTTTGTAACTGGTGCTATGAGTCTAGGAGCATTATCACCAGAAGCACATGAAAACCTTGCAATTGCGATGAATGCCTTAAAAGGCAAGTCAAACAGTGGAGAAGGGGGAGAAGATCCCATTCGATTTAAAACTGATGAGCATGGAAGGCTTAAAAGATCAGCTATCAAACAAATCGCATCTGGTAGATTTGGAGTGACTACCAATTACCTAGTCAATGCTAGCGAATTGCAGATAAAGATTGCTCAAGGTGCCAAGCCAGGTGAAGGAGGACAGCTCCCCGGTCATAAAGTAAATGCATACATAGCAAAACTTCGCCATTCGATCCCAGGAGTTTCCCTAATATCTCCTCCCCCCCACCACGATATTTACTCCATTGAAGACCTCGCCCAACTCATCTTCGACTTAAAAAATGTCAATCCTGGAGCCGATATTTCAGTAAAATTAGTTTCCGAATGGGGGGTTGGAACTATCGCTGCTGGGGTAGCAAAAGCACATGCAGACACCATCATCATCGCAGGTCATGACGGAGGTACAGGAGCATCTCCCATTAGCTCAACAAAACATGCAGGTATGCCTTGGGAATTAGGTTTAGCTGAAACTCAACAAACTCTATTATTAAACGGACTACGTGGTAGAGTAAAGCTGCAAGCTGATGGGCAAATGAAGACCGGAAGGGATGTCGTGATAGCTGCTCTTCTCGGAGCCGAAGAATTTGGCTTTGCCACCTTACCTTTGATAGCACAAGGCTGCATCTTGATGCGAAAATGTCACCTTGATACTTGCCCAGTAGGAATTGCAACTCAAAATACAGAACTGCGCAAAAACTTTGATGGTAAACCTGAGCACATCATGAATTTGATGAATTTCATTGCAGAAGAGGTGCGAGAAATACTTGCTTCATTAGGATACTCCAAGCTAGATGAAATTATTGGTAAGTCACAAATACTCAAATCAAGCACCGATAATATCAATTCACGTTCTCACCTCCTCAACTGGGACAAAATTTTTTATCAGCCTGAACCTAGACCAAGTGATACTCGCCGAAAAACTAACCCACAAGAGCATGGAATTAACCACGTATTAGACAAATCTCTCATTGAAAAAGTTAGCCAGCAGCTTTCAGCGGATGAAACTGTAAAAATCGACCAGCCCATCTCTACCCAGCACCGATCAGTTGGTACCATGCTGAGCGGTTGGCTTAGTAAAAAATACGGGCAAAAAGGCCTTCCCGAAAAAAGTATCCAAATTAAGCTAACAGGCAGCTCGGGCCAAAGCCTCGGTGCTTTTTTAGCACCTGGAATCTATATAAAGCTGGAAGGAGAAGCCAATGACTACCTTGGTAAAGGTATGAGTGGTGGCTTGATTACCATTAGACCTGGTCAAGACTCTAGCTTTTTTCCAAAGGATAATTGGATTGCTGGTAATGCTCTGCTATACGGCGCAACAGGAGGACAGGTCTATATTTCAGGGCGAGTGGGGGAACGGTTTGCAGTGAGAAACTCGGGTTGCATTGCAGTCGTAGAAGGTGCTGGTGATCATGCTTGTGAGTACATGACGGGTGGCAAAGTTGTAGTTTTGGGTCATACTGGAAGAAATTTTGCTGCAGGCATGAGTGGGGGAATCGCCTATGTTTTTGATGAAGAGGGCTTCTTTTCACGCAGATGTAATATTGGCATGGTAGACCTCGAACAAATCGATGAAACCGATTACCCCGAGCTTCTCAAGTTGATTAACAACCACTATCATTATACTCAGTCAAAAACTGCTAAGGAAATAATTGAAAATTGGGATGAAATTAGTTTACAGTTCATCAAAGTTATACCACGAGAATATAAACGTTACCTAAGATCTTCTGCTGAAACAAACGCGAGGAGTGCATACCATGGATAATCATAAAGGATTCATGCTGTATAATCGTGAATTACCAAGCTTAAGGCCTCCCTTAGAGCGGGTCAAAGATTTTAAGACCCATGAAACGGATTTTGGTGTTACAAGAACCAGAACTCAAGCTAACCGCTGCATGGGCTGTGGCATTCCATTTTGCAGCAGTGCGTGCCCAATTGGTAACCCCATTCCCCAATTCAACCTTAAGGTGCAAAAAGAACAGTGGTTTGAAGCCTTAAAATTGCTTCATGCTACCAACAATTTCCCCGAGTTCACTGGTCTTGTTTGTCCAGCTCCTTGTGAAAGCTCTTGCGTTTTAGGCCTAATAGATGATGCTGTAACCATCAAGCACCTTGAGTGGGAAATTGTTAATGCTGGCTTTGCAAACGGGTGGATTCATCCGCAAGTTCCTAGTCAAAGAACTGGAAAATCAGTGGCAATCATTGGTTCTGGGCCTGCTGGGCTTGCCTGTGCTCAACAACTAAATCGAGCTGGACATCAGGTAGATATATACGAAAAATCAACAGAAGCCGGAGGCTTACTTCGTTTTGGGATTCCAGAATATAAGCTGCCTAAAGATATTGTTGATCGACGGCTCAGATTGCTTTCAGAGGAAGGCATAAATTTTCATCTAGCCTGTGAAATTGGTAAAGATAAAACCTTTTCTGAGATACAAGAGTCATCAGATGCTGTTGTTCTAGCGATAGGATCAGAAATTCCCCGTGATTTAAATGTGGAAGGTCGGCATGGCTTGGGTGTATATTTTGCGATGGATTTTTTAAGTCGTCAGCACTCATCTATAAACAAACAAATTGAGGTTAAAAATAAAGATATTGTAGTGATAGGAGGAGGAGATACTGGATCAGACTGTATCGGTACTGCCCTGAGATTAGGTGCTAAATCGGTAACTAATTTTGAACTAAAGCCAAAGCCACCTATAGAACGTAGCGAAGCAAATCCATGGCCTCAGTACAGACAAACTTACAAAGTCTCAAGCTCGATGGAAGAAAATTTTTCCAAAGGAGGAACGACACTCTACAACACAATGACCAAATCGATCATATTAAATAAGAGAAATCATTGTATTGGCCTGGAAGCTATGAATGTTGAATGGTCCGCTAAAGGGAGAGAATTTAAGGAAGTTGAAGGTAGTCAAAAAAAATTCGACTGCGACTTAATATTTCTCGCTTTGGGATACATTAAACCTGACCTTTGTAGCTTATTGGCAAATAAAAATCTAAAACTGGAAGCGAACGGTCAATTCTCAACAAACCAAATAAAGATGACCAACATACCAGGAGTTTTTGCTGCAGGTGATTGTCGGCGTGGCCAAAGTCTCATCGTCTGGGCAATTGGGGAGGGACGTGATACAGCTGCTAAAGTAGACTCCTGGCTTATGAATAAACCAAGCCTATTACCTGAGTGCAGCACCGAGTCGGTAGTCTTTTAAAAGCTCTAGTAAGAAATCGATAGAGTCAGGTGATCTGCATACTCCTCATCGAAACTTTTTGCAGCATCATACAGCTCCCGGTAAAAATAATTTTTATCTCTTTTATCTTTTAGTAAATTAGTAAAAACATTTTCTGAAGGCAAATACCACATGTAGTTTTGTAGATAAGGGTGAGCCTGGGGAGACAATTTTTCAGTCTGTAGGTTACGATAAAGCAGTGTTTTTCCGGTGGTTAGATGATCTAAAGAGTGCATCACAGATGTTAAAAAAAACACTTCAGGGTTAACTGGCACCTCATGTTTTTTTACTAAACCGTAAATTGTCTTTCTGATTTTCAGAAGAAATCGAGAGAACCGAGAGTATGATGAAAGCACCATGACTGCCTTGCCATGAGCGTGCAAATCCTTACTAACATTGTCTGTGTAAATTTTGAAAGCAATATCTCGATCAATACCCACATGATCAGCCGGATAAGTATGAGCAACGCTATTTAAATACTGTCCATGTAAGAAGATATCATTCCATTTTTCGCGATCAATTAAGGACATCTTCCGGTAATCTATGTACAAATTATTAGCAAAAGAGTGAAGCAGTGGGTGAATATAAAGAGCTGTAACTGTACTTAGAACTAAAAGTTGTTCTGAGCGTTTACTAATATCAATTCCATCAAATTCAAAAGCCACAATTTTTGAGTTATGCAGATCATAATCACCCTCAGGAATTTCAAAATTGACAAATAAATCTGTCTTTCGCCCGTCCTTAAAAAATGGGGAACTTAAATCTTTAATATCGAGTTGAACTTGTATATGATCTCCTACTGTATCCACGTTCAACAAGGTAAGAATAGTACTATTTAGAGCATATTTTATGATTTCCTGCTCAGTTGGTTCTTTAGCAGCAATAGAATGTGCAAATCGATATGCAATAAATTTCATAAACTGGACAGAGTAGTTTGCTTCGAGATTAGTTGACTGAAGAGCTTGATCCCACGAAATCCCAAGCGGGGTAATTGGATACCGGTCAACTTTATCATAAGTCCCATCCTTCCACGACCGGCTCTCAACTGAAAGTTCAGAGCCTTTATTAAGGGTCCCATTAATACCATTAAATACCTCAGCAGCTTTGTCGGCACGATGTTTAATTAAGCTCCCTACTGAGATGAAAGTTCCTCCCGCTAGGGCTGTCCCTATTTGGTACAATGGATTTTCCTGAATCATACAAGCAGAAATACACGCTACACCTAGACCATAACAGCAACTAGCAAATTTGCTGGCCTGGTTCACATACTGATCCCTTCTAATGTAGTCAGAATTATCGACCAAAAATTCTCGAGAGGATTCGGAGCCATCCTCCCATTTATCCCCTGTATCAGATTTGAGAAAGGGATCAGAGACTCTTGCAGAAATAGTTAAATCTTCCTCAAGAGAAGTAGCGTAGCTGGTATGCACTGCTATACAAGAGCTTATCAATAACAAAAATACTAATATAAAAGGATTAATGTTCAAATAAATTCGGAATCTCAAGACCATAGTCTCCTAAAATTATTTATCTTTCTAAACAAACTCAAGAAACAAATGAATATTGAGAAGAAATGATTTATTAAATTCTTTATTAAAGAGCCGTAGAGATCTAACAAGATTTCGTATAATTAGAAAGTGGAAATTAATTCTATCCAAAATTTCAGGCAGTTGAATCCTTGATTAATCATTTAATTTGATTTTCAAATATAGCTTGTTCTTAGATGATCTACTAAAAGGCAAAAAACAATCAACTAAAGACCAAGGTCACCGAATAGAAAGGGGTATCAACCGAGGTGAAATTGTTTTGGAAAATCTCAAATTATACATTCTTGAAAAAATCAAAAAACCATTCTTTATTTACGCTACTTTCGCCCTGAATATATTTCTCGGTGCATTTTTAGTATTTCTAGTCCAACCTCTGATTGCTCGTTATATCCTTCCATGGTTCGGAGGAAGCCGCTCAGTTTGGAGTGCTAGTATGCTGTTCTTCCAGGTAGGGCTCTTGGGTGGTTACGCCTATGCCTTTGGCGTTTCAAAATTTTTTAAAATAGACAAACAAATATGGGTGCATGCATGCTTATTGATTTTATCTGCCTTTTGGCTGCCGATTACCCCCGATGGAAGCCTGAAGCCAGATGTTTCTTCTTCTCCTGCTGCAGATGTCTTGTTCCTGTTATTATTCACAGTTGGAGTGCCTTATGCAATTTTATCTGCTACAGGTCCTTTGTACCAGCATTGGCTAGCTATATGGAAACCTAACAAATCCCCTTACGTGTTTTATTCTTTATCAAATTTAGGCTCACTACTCGGACTACTCATTTACCCTTTTGCAGTAGAGCCCAATCTTTATTTACAGTCACAGACTGTACTTTGGTCTGTATTTTACAGTGTTTTCATTTTTATCAGTTTATGCATGTTGCTTGCATTAGGGCTCTTGAAATTAAAAAATCAGGAAAAAACCACTGACACAATTATAAAACAAGAAGAGAAGGCAGATGAGACAAGCTACAACAAAGTCTGCGATTTAATTCTGTGGGTATCACTTTCAGCATGTGGTACGGCTCTTTTACTGTCAACCACAGACTTTATGTGCCAAGATCTTGCAGTTATCCCATTTTTTTGGATTATTCCACTCTGCTTATATCTTCTGACTTTTATCATCACTTTTGCAGGTGACCGTTTTTATCTACGTTGGATATGGTTTCCGCTCCTTTTGCTTATCATGCAACCATTATTTGGATTGCTTAAAGATCATTATAACTATGACAGAGGAGATCTTGTCACCAATGTACTGATCTATATTTTTGGAATGTTTGCCGCAGTAATGGTCTGCCATGGTGAACTATTTAAACTAAGACCTAAAGCAGATCGATTAACCTTGTTTTATCTGATGGTTTCCCTTGGAGGAGCTGCCGGCGGTTTTTTTATCACATTTATTGCTCCTATGATTTTTTCAGAATATTGGGAATTTCCACTGAGCTTTATAGCTTGTTTAGGGCTAACTGCTCTTAGTTTTCTTAGATCTTCTGGATTTAATATTTCCAAGAGCAGTGCATTAAGAGAAAATCTTCCTATCGCAGGCTTCATAGGCCTACTATTTTTAGGACAGGGTATATTATTCTCTATTAAATTTATCGATTTTAGGAATACATTCTCAGAAAATGTATTAGCAAAATATCGAAACTTCTATGGAGTTGCAAGGGTTGTCGAAGAAGGGAGGCGTTCAAAAAAACATAGATTTGAGCTCATCCACGGGCACATAGATCATGGTACCCAGCTTCAAGGCAAGAAAAAAAGAAAAATAGCTACCACCTATTATTCAAAAATCAGTGGTGTGGGAACAGCTATTCTTAGGCATCCAAAACAACTTACTGACAAAGCTATGAAAGTTGGAATCATTGGTTTGGGAGCTGGAACCTTGGGGGCATACGTCAGAGATCTTGATGAATACATATTTTATGAGATTGATCCAAATATTGAGAAACTTGCGAGAACACACTTCACATTCTTAAAACATGAGAAAAGCCCACCAAAAGTTGTTTTAGGGGATGGAAGAACATCTTTAGAGCGAGAACTCAAAGACAATGGAAGCTTAAATTTTGATGTTATGGTAATCGATGCTTTTTCAGGTGATGCTATTCCCATCCATCTTCTAACATTAGAAGCTTTTAAGCTTTATCAAAACCACCTAGCAACTGGTGGAGTGATTGCTTTTCACATTTCTAATCGACATTTTAATTTAGAACCCTTGCTTTACCACACTGCTAAAACACTTAACATGCAAGCACTTTTGATAGATAGTCGCTCTCTCAAAAAGCTTGCAATTAGAGGGGCAACCTGGGCTCTACTTACAAACAATAAAGAATTTATAGAGGATAAACTTGTAATTAAGTCTTTAGATTCTTGGGATAAATGGAAAAATTTTGATCCTATTGTTTGGACTGATGACTACAGCAGCCTAGTCTCCTTACTAGACGAAAATTAAGCAATCAAAAACATTTTATGCTGCAGATGGCAAATCATTTTCCTCCACAATGCAGTCTGGGATCCTAATGGTAAATTCAGTATATTCTGAAACTTCACTCTCGCAGTTTATAGAGCCACCAAACTTTTGACTCACTAAATTATAAACAAGATGCAGCCCCAATCCAGTGCTACCAAGGACTCTCTTAGTGGTAAAAAATGGCTCAAAAATCTTTACTAAATCTGGACCTTTAATCCCACTTCCATTGTCTCTAAATTTAATCAGCAATGTGTTTTGTTCAACAGTTAAATCTATAGAAACACTCCCTCTTAAACCCTTTTCAAAACCATGCTCTACTGAGTTTTCCACTAGCTGTCTAAAGATTTGGCCAAATGAATTCTGATAGGTTTCGACATAGATTTTTTGATTACAATCCCAGAGTAACTCTACTTCACTTGGTAACTCAGATACAAGAACTTCTAAAAATTCACTCATATGAGAATACAAATTAAATTTTACCTTTTGCTCTTCACTCATATTTACTGCCAATTGCTTAAAATTTTCGACCAATTCATGAGCTTTTTGACTACTATTCAGAATAGCCTGAGACGACTGGTCTACAAGCTGTAAAAAACCACTTAATTGTGATTTTTTTATACCTGTTTGCAAGCTAACACTCATGTCATCATAGGCTTTATTTAAGGTTGAAGCAGCAGTTAAGCTAACTCCCAAGGGGGTATTCAACTCATGAGCCACCCCAGCCACTAGATTTCCAAGTGCTGCCATTTTCTCGGTTTCAAGAAGTTGTGCTTGGGTTTCTTGTAAGTTTTCTAAAGCATCTGAAAGCTCACGGGTACGTTTTTCGATTTTTTGCTCTAGATTTTCATAAAGCTGAGAATTCTCTATAGCTATAGATGCTCCCCGCCCAATGACTTGCAAAGGATTGAGGCGCTCCAAACTAAAAGCGTTTTCAATAATATTATTTTCAAGGTAAACAACTGCAGTAACCATATCTTGATGCTCTAAAACAAAACTCAACACCGACTTCACTTCAGATTTTTTAAAGTATCGATCAGAGCCATATTTTTTATCCATAGAAGCATTCTGAATAATAAGCGGTTTTTTTGTTTGCCCAACAAAATTGAAGATTGAAATCGGTAAGTTCAAGCTCTTATCATTAATAGGTATTCCTAGTCGTTCTCCCTGCTTTCCCGATTGTTCGATAGCTCTGATCATTTCTACAGTCCAAGAATCATCAGTTCTTAAAACTAATACCCCACGTTGGGCTCCTGCATTTTCAATAATAATATCAAGAGTATTTGAAAGAAGTTCTGAAATTCTTATTTTACTGGCGATAATCTGAGATGACTTAATTATAGAATCAAGATCCAACTTTCCAGACATGATTGATGAGGTTGGTTCAAATCCATCTTTAATATTGGATACGTCAAGGTTTTCCCTTTCTGCTGGCTGAATATTACTTAGTCCATGGAATGAAATGCTTGGATACCTAATTAGGATATCCCTTGACAAAGATTGACAGCCCCATTCTTCAAAAGCTTTGTATGCATGCTCTGCCATCACTTGCTTCATATGTTCGTGATTAGAAAAAGCATAACAATCAGATGTTTTGTAGTAGATTAGTCCAACATCAAAAATAGGACCATCAGCATTTAAAGCATGCTCTAAAGCCAAATTATAATACCTTAGAGCCTTTCTTGGATTTTTCTCTATGTTGAAAGAGTACTCAGCGACGAGCAAGTAGTACCTATATAGAAAATCAGTTGAATTTATTTCAGACCAAACCTTAAATTGTTTAATATTTCTTTTTATCTGCTGCTTCTGTTTATAGGTAACTGCTGCTAGTTGATGCGAGCCACAAAGCGCAATATTTTCATAAAAAAGTATTAGAGCGTGAAGAAACATTGGAATTACAGATGAAATATGCTTCCTACAAATTTCAGCATGAATTAATCCATCAGAAGGCTTACCATAAAGAACTGCTAATTTTAACTTGAGCAAATGATACAAGCAGAGTTCAATTTGATCATTATGTTCATGATATCTTTTTTTCGCACTAGCACCATTATAATACCTGCCTTCAAGAAAATCATGCCCTGTATTTTTTTCTAAAAGATCATCAAGTAATTGGTTCAAAAGCTGCCCAGAACTTGCAGCGCCTTCATCCCAAAGTAACACAAATTTTAGTTTTTCGAGTTTATCTTTTACTTCACTGAGTGATGCTCCATTTAGATACTGATAAAATACATAATAAAATGCTGACCAAGTACTGGTAAAAAGATCACCTTGTTCTCGTGACTTTTCATAGGTTTCAAACATACCAGTTACAGAATTTTTAAAAGGATTCTTCCAGTGCTGAATAAAATTGTAGTAAATAAATTTATGCGCTGCTTCAGGATAGGTATCGCTCAAGCGAATTGCTAAATTTGCAAACCGATATCCCTTATCATAGTCTTTCATGACCGCACACTGGGCTATCGAATAAGAAGCAAAACCAAAGACCCCTGCTGAAGAGTTCCCATAACGTGCCGTCAAGCGAACTAAATGGAAGACCAGCACAGGGAAAACATTCCCACCACTACGATAAGCAGCTGGTATAAGGTCTACAATTAGGTTTAAACAAGCCATGACCCTTTGATCTTTAACCTCAGGCTTGTGTTCAAGAGCTTCCACCCTTCCCCCTAAAGTCATTTTTAAATTTAGTAAACCTTTCAATAAATTAATGACACTTGGCTTATTTGGTATTTTGAGGTTCAACTCATTTAGAGCTGAAAGTCCAATTGATAGAGCATTATTTAAATCTTTATGCGCCATGGTAGCTACAATTAAACTCTTATATGCTCTAACTTTGTGCAATGGCTCTCTAGCACAGTCAAATATTGCTTTACTAAAATGATCGACTGAATTTAGTTCTCCACGTAGGGCGGCAACTTCGACGAGAATATTGAAGAAATCCAAAGATTGGTGATAATGGCTGTTCCAATGATTTTTAGGCAATAGAGCCAGACCTGCTTTCGCAAAAGTCTCAGATGACTTATATGCCCCTGTTTCTAGGGATTTATTGCCACATTCTAAGTTTAAACTAACTACAGTAATTTTTTCTTCCTCAGTTAACAACAATTCCTGGGCTTTGTTATAATTTTTTACGATAGTAAACACATCGTGAATAGGATGTTTATATAAAATTCTAGCTAACTTGATGTGGAATTCTGATTTCTTATCAGCAGGTATGAGCGCATAAGCGGCTTCCTGAATTTTATCATGGGAAAAGCCGTAGACCATGCTTACTTCTTTTTCCAACTCTCTAGCCGCAAAAAACTGTTTCCTAGATCCCTTAACAGCACTTAAGAACTGGGATACAATCAGATGCTCAAGGTCGAGAACTAATTTTTCTTCAGGTCTGGCCAAAGAATCTCTTAAAATTCTCAATGAAAAACGACTCCCGATGCAAGAAGCTGCCTGCAAAATAATAAGGAGATCGGTAGGTAAGTGATTCAATTTTTCTATCATTAAATTTGCAAGATTCTCAGAAACCATAACCTCCTTAAAAATCTCCTGCTTCCACATCCATTTATTTTGTGCCTGCTGGTAGAAAAGATTCTCAGAGCCAACAAGGTTTTGAAGCAGCTGCAAGACATGAAATGCATTCCCACCGGTTTTTTTATGAATAATTTCTGCTAGTTGTAAAACATCTTCTTTTTGAGATTGTAGACTATCCGCGACTAAGTGTGCTGTACTTTCAATACTTAAGCTTTCGATTTTAATTGTGGAATATCTTATCTCATGATTGTCCAAGCGATTGAAAAAAAAGTTAAGGGGATGTGAATCTTTGATTTCCTTTACCCTATAACTAAAGATAAACATGAGTGGAAGATTTTGATGGAAATTTACAATGCTTTCTAATAGGTTCAATGAAGCGGAATCAGCCCATTGTAAATCATCTAGGACAACAACCAAAGGATAAACATGCTCACATAAAGCTTTCAAAACCTTACCAAACAAATAATGAATACGGTTTCGAGCAGCCTCTCCATAAAGGGGCTGTATTTCTTCATCGCTATCAAGCAGCAAAGCTAAATTCGGGATAATATCAATGAGTACCTGTCCTTGAGCAGAAACTGCTGAATTAAGAGCATATTTTATTTCATTAATCATAGACTGATCATGCATCATGATATGGTCAATAAGCTCATTGAAGGCATCTTTGATTGCCAAATATGGTTGAACCTTTTGGATAGGATCCCATTTTCCCTTGATAATTTTAGCATCCAGCCGTGTAACCGGTTTATAGATTTCTTTTATTAAGGATGTCTTTCCACTACCTGAATCGCCAATAATCCTGACAATCCCTAGGGAACCTTTTGCACTGTGTTCAAAAAGATCTAAAAAAATTGCGATTTCTTTGTCTCTTCCATAAAGAGTTTCTGGAACGCGAAAAACTTTAAATTGATCCAATCTTCCAGGCAAAAAGTCCTTAATATCATTGTTCTTAATCAATTCTTGGCGTATCAATTGTAGATCACTAGCTAGACCTTTAGCTGATTGATATCGTTTTTCTGGATGCTTACTGAGTAACTTGTTAATCACCTGATCTATAGCCTCAGGGATATAAGGAATATGACTACTTGGAGGATTTGGCACGACCGCTAAGTGCTGATGGACTAATTCTAAAGCATCTTCTCCTTCAAACGGCTTGGTTCCGGTCAATAATTCATATAGGCTAATGCCAAGCGAATAAAGATCCGTCCGCATATCCTGTGTTCGATTAATACGACCGGTCTGCTCTGGAGCCAAATATGCTAAACTACCTTCAAGAAGATTCAAATCAGATTGAAATTTAGCCTTTTCCGATTTAAGAATGGCAAGCCCAAAATCTATAAGGAAAGGCTCACCACTTATATCAATGATAATATTCGAGGGCTTAATGTCACGATGAATCACTGAAGCTTCATGAAGGCTGGACACTGTTTCGAGCAATGGTAAATAGATTTCTATGATTGTAATGAGGTGTTTTTTGTATTCTTCTAGTGAGTTTAGAGGTCTATTCCACTTCAATTCACTTAAAGATTTTCCTTCAATAAAATCAAGTATAATTGAATATTTACCATTCTTTTTATATGATTTTATTACCTTTCTCACCCCTTTAATATCGAGGTTTTTACAAGTTTCATACTCATTCACAAAACGTGCTAGTTCGTCAATGCTTGGCTGAGAATGATTCAATACTTTAACTAGCCGAGCTTCCCCATCTGAATCATTCAGCAAGTATAATGTTGTGTTCTTTCTTTTTTCAAATAAAATCTGCAAACTATTTACCGTTAGGCTGCCTTACGTTTACTTTTCTCAGATACTAGTGACACAGCTTCTGCTGCCTGTTTTCCTGAAATTACAGCACCTTCTATATAACCTACATTGATCCCAAAATTCGTCCAATCCCCGCAGAAGAAGAGGTTTTCAAAACCTGACTCGTCAACTTTTAATCGTTTCTTATCTGAACCAGGAACCGAAAGGGTATAATGGTAAGACCGTGCAACATTAGCACGATAGTATGTCGCCTTAACTAAACTCCAATCTAGACCTTGTGGGGCTTCAGGTGCAGCACCATTAGGCCAAAACCAAGCCATATTATCCTGCAACCACTGTTCCGAAGTAGTTTGAACCTTCTCATTTTGATCCTGAGGATAGCTGTGTTCTGCGTATGGTGGTTGTGGCGATTGCGTATTCATTGCTCCACAATAATATGCTAGTAGTTTTGGCTTTGGGTCTTGCCAAGTCTCGTTTTCTAAAACAAGGGATTGATCCAACCAAGAGTATTGTGGATTTTCATAAGAGACACAGTTAGGTGCACCATTTTCCTCAGGAAGGCCCCAATCCGCATACTGAAAACCTAACTCTTGTAAGCTAGGTTTAAGCCATAGTTGCATTGCCATAGTTGCAGTACCTTTTACACCCTCAGTCATTTGCTTCCAAGAAGGTACTTTTTCAACGATACTAGGACAAATACTTGGAAGTACCCCAACAGGGATACCTAGGACTAAAATATCAAAATCATTCTGTGATCGCTTCATAGTATAGGTATCTACAGGTTTCCAATTTGCCCATGGATCTTCAAGATCTATGTTTTTTGCCTGAAGATCCCTCGCTTGTTGCTGGTTTAGTTGCTCGTAAAGTGGCTGATCTGGCCATGCACTAATATGATTGGGAGCTTCAATAGCGGGATCGTAGCTAATTTTTGGATCTTTTAACTCTACTTGCTTAGCAAAAGTGACTTCTTCTATGTTTCCAGTATTCGAATATTGAATATCGAGAACTTCACTAAAAAACTCAAACTTTATTCCCCTAGATTTTAATACTTGAAACAATGGCATTACTAAAGTATCACCTGTTCCTGCTTTCATTTGATATACAAATGCGCCCTTATAACCCAATGATGCTAAAACAAACTGCAAAGCTGTTCCTGCACCTATGGCTCCACCTTGTTGGTTATCACCAAATTGATTGGCAAAAGTTCCAGTGTAAAAGAAACGGACTACAACAAAATTAGTACACTCCTTACTTGCTCCATGCTTTGTTAACCAAGCTCGATAATCTACATCCTGAATATTGCCAAAATTTAATTGTCCAGTTTTAGGATCATACACATCTTCAAGAATTCCCTTTAAATTGACCACAGCTAGTTCACCCAATAAATGAAGTCGGCGTACGCGATCAGGGATATCTTCTAAACGCTCTAGTATTTTTCCCATAGCAGCAACAGCACCACCTAAAGAATCCAACAATTTTTCTAAATTATGTTCCCGTTCTTGGTTCTTCGTCTTTTTTAGACCTAATGATGAAAAAATATGGCTAAGCACTTTATCGAATGAAGATGGCTTCGATTCATTGGGAAAAAAGTGTTCTAAAATCCAATCTGCAATGGGGCCTTCATCTTTCGCATAGGGAGATCCAAGAATAAGCTCAAGCACAATTGCAACCCCTTCTCTGATGAGTTCCATTGGGGTTTTTGCAGGACCTTCACCAGGCACAAGATTGTTTTCCGGAATGATCAAAGGCCAATTGATCCAGCTATTTTCTTTAGGTCTAAACTCTGTAAGCAAGGTGGTATTATTTTTCACAAGTGCTGACATGAAATCTTGATATGGATTCTCTAAATCTATTCCTTTTGCATGCCTTTCTCTATATACTTCTTGCATCATTGCAAAGGTATTATCATACCAACCTTGCAAAATATGAATCCCAACTTCCTTAACTTCCATTGCCTGCCCTCGTCCTGTAGACGTTTTCCCCCCACAGCGCCAGCCTAGAACATGGATGGTAATATCATATTGATCCTGCCAATTTTCTTGTTTGCTCAGTTCATAAGCTGTGGTCAAAGATGACATTCCAGCACCTAAAATATGTATTTTTTTCTTTTCCATGAGGTATTCCTTTATATCATATGTTTGGATAAATTGGTTTTCCGTTTTGCAATAGTTCATTGAGCTGCGGTTCTTGGATTTCTTTGCTAATCTCCATGTAAATCTTTTCTATATTTGGCAAAATGATTTCATTATCAAGGAGGATCAGTAAATCTGTTTGTAAGCCATGGCTTTTTCCATGAATATTTTTTACATCCTGAGGAGTTAACTGATAATTGTCCGGATAAAGGACGGGCAAATGGACCAGAATATTTACAGAAGGTAATCTTGGATCGGCAAGAATCTCACCCAAATCTCCCAGTGCATCTCCCATAGCCAGTGCCTGGGCATAACAAAGTCGATAAAGGACCTGATTGAGAAAATACTGTTCATTAGTATCTTCTTGTTTGGCCTTGGAAATTTGATTTAAATATGCTTTTACAATACTACTATTATGGGCCCTATACCAAGTTCGTTCATTGGGAGTATGGATATAGTCAAGCCAGAACTGCACCTCTTTTTCAAGACCAGGAGCTTCAATTCCTGCGACATAGATATTTCCCGCTAACTCTGACAGATAATTGAATTCCGTATTTACATCTCTCCACCAAGGACTTCCTGGTTTTGGAGTTTGTCGTCCATCTATTTTAGAAGCTAAAGGGTTTAATGCTCCCCGGTTTATCTCCCATTTGAGAAAATCAAGCTCGGATCGACCAAAACCAAAACGATCAAGGTGCCCGAAACCAAAATGTTCATAAAAGGCTTCCCTCAATCGATAGCGCCCCATAGGGTCATTAGCCACAGCTCCAACTTCTTTCTTGGTAGCTATCTTTACTTCTTCTAAATTTTTACTCTGATTCTTGTAAATTGACTGTTTAGCATTCAAATTATTACCCTTTCAAAATATATTAGAATGGAAACGAATCCACGCACTCTCGTTTCTTCGGATTTCTTTTTATGGGGTTTACCTTTTCCAAAAATTTCTGCTCCGCTGCCACTAAATCAATATTTCTAGCTATTATCAAAATTAATAGTTATTTGATCAATATTAAGTATTGCTGCATATTTTATATATTTTTTTTTCACCCGAAACACATAATCAAGGAGGAAAAGATGAGTACTGACTTAGACGATGATGAACTCGTTTTCTTAGAAGAAGATCAATCAGAAGACCATGAAATATCGGATATAAAGTGGAATATTCTCATCGTTGACGATGAAGAGCAGGTACATCTTATAACCAAGTTGGCACTCAAGAATTATCAATATGATGGTAAACATCTAAACATAAGCTCTGTTTTTAATTCTGAACAAGCAAAAAATGCCTTACAGCAAGAAAATGATTTTGCATTGATCCTGCTAGATGTAGTAATGGAAGAGCGTAACTCTGGATTAAAACTAGTAAAATTCATTCGTGACGAACTAAAAAACAACATGATTCGGATCATCCTAAGGACTGGTCAACCCGGAGATGCACCAGAAGAAAAAGTAATTACTGAATTCGATATTGACGAGTACAAGCTTAAAACAGAACTTACTCACACCAAAATGTTCACAACAATGACTGTGGCTCTGCGGTCATATGATCGCATAATTGCACTACGCAAAATTACTGAAGAGTTGCATAGCAAAAATATGCAGTTAGCTAGTTTCAACCAAGAATTGGAAAAGAAAGTTGAAGAGCGCACCATCGAATTAAAAAAGATCAATCAAGAATTAGAATCTGCGGCAAATGAGAAACGGAATTTGATTCGAATATTATCTCATGATTTAAATAACTATATAAATGTAATCTTCACAGCTGTGGCTCTAAGTGCCAAATATGCAGCCGAAACTCCCGAAAAAATATTAGGAATTATGGACAAAATCAAAAGAGCTGCCGACAACCAAAGTAAATTGATTTCCCATATCGTCGAAATCGATGCTATTGATTCAGGAAAAAAACCGATCGATCTTAAACCTGTAAGCTTATTGAAAACCTATGAGCAGGGCGAATTTGTTTTTCGAGACCGACTTGATACAAAAAATATTAGTTTATTCTTAGAGTGTAGTGCTGATAATCCGGTTGTCTTAGCCGATCCCATCGTTTTAACCAACAGTATATTTAATAACATCCTTTCAAATGCAATAAAATTTAGTCCTGAAGGTGGCAAAATAAAAGTAAAAATAAGTTCCCACTCACCAAATAAACTATGTATGAGTATTCAAGATCAGGGAATAGGGATCCCAAAATCTCTACAGAACAATATCTTTTCTGGTGAAAGAGTAACAACTCGCCTGGGAACTGCTGGTGAAAAAGGAACTGGCTTTGGCATGCCTCTAGTCAAAACCTATGTTGAAAGATTTGGCGGAACCGTTGTACTGGAAAGTACTGAAGAAAGTGAATCAAGTAAGGATCATGGCACCTGCTTTCACGTAATTCTTAATGAAGCCAAACAATAGAAAAATGCAAAAAAAATTGGCGCACGACCTAAAAGACAAATCTATATTGAATGAATATCACTGCAAGCTTCCCCGGCAACCAGTCAGTACTTTCCACGAAAGATTGTCTTGGCAACCATTATCTTGGACTAGCTTACCTTATCGCAGTCATTTATTAAGAAAAGAGTCAGGTTCTATCTACTTCCAACCAAGCACCCAAGCTTATATGATCACATTAATCTATGTGTTAATGGGGATAACCCTAATAGTGGAAGGTATCTTAGAATATACTGAAATCATTAGGAATGCTGGGGCTCCAATCCTTCCCATGTCTGTTGGATTCTTGGTATTTATATTCGGCTTCACAAATTGGGTATTTATTAATCGAAAAATTATCTTCAATCCAAAGGAAAAATTATGTCTTTTGAAATACGGAATCTGGAAAAAGTCGATGTCTATGGGATCAATTGTAGGTTTGCAGCTCATCTCTACTAACGTTTACATCGATGATTACACCTGCAATCACCTTGAACTAATTTTGGTACTAAACTATAAAAAAAGAATTATATTAGTCGCCCATAACTCTAAAAAGCATCTTCAATCAGAAGCTCAAGAACTTGCGCGTTTTCTTAGAGTTCCCCTATGGGAGAGTAAGAACTTATGTAATCAAGACATACAAGATTTATGATTTATCATGTGAGTCATAACACTGTTCAACCTCAACCTTCGAAAAAAATGTCTGCTTGCACTTTTTACAAACATACTTTGCACCATCCCTAAGATACTTCTTTTCCTTTTTAGAGTTTCCATATGCGCTATGTACCATATCAGCCCCACTTTAAGTCGGATTATTTAATTCCCTGTCAGCGGGTTCGGTATTACTAAAATAAGATTAACAAGACTATTCTTAAGAATGTAATATTTTTATCCTTTTTTGTTTGTTCTGCTCAATTATCGATTTAATTAATGAGGGCTCCATTGAATTGACAAATTATAAAACAAAAATCGTGGGAAATTAGATCTCACGAAAGGTACCAGAGCACAAATTTAGCATTCAAAGTATCTATAATTTGTAGATTTTTAAACATTCAACATAAATAATCATGATAAATACATATGATTATTCACGTTATAAAATATATTAAATAGGATCATGCTAACTTCCGATCAGATTTATGAGCGAAAGCTCACTAAGCATTGAATTTTTTGAAGAAATAATTTCCGATATAATGCGATTTATAGGATGCCAAGATGTTAGAGAAACTGTATTTCCTGTCCCTACCACTTATTGTAATAGCCTGTAATCCCTCTGCTAATTATAAGAGTAGAGCCGTTCATACGGTAGACGCTTCTGATGCTCAAAAAGGATTCGGACAAAAATTCGAAACTGAAGACGAATTACCGGCATGCTCAAAGCAGAGTCAAAATGAAATTGCATTCATTAATTCATCCAAAAAAATAGTCGTTTGCCAAAATAACGAGTGGTCAGATATCAATCTAACCAACACTGGATCTAGCTCTCAGTTTGATTCCTACTTAAACCAAGGGGCACTTCCAGCATGTGATAACTCTCGGGAAAATACTATTGCTTATGTTTTTGATAGCTCAAGCATCATGGAATGTTCAGGTGGAGAATGGAGTGAAGCCAAGAGTTTACAAGGACAGATTGATGATAATTATCGGATATATGAGACTCAAGAACTAGCAGGGGAATGTAATGCTGATAGACAAGGTGAGTTTAATTTCATTACCTCTGAGAAAAAATTTATTCATTGCCAAGATAGCATATGGACTGACGTAGACCTAAGTGGAGAAGATGGAACTTTAGTATCTGAAGCATGGCGAGACGTATGGTCCGCGAATGTTCAAAGCACTGTAAGGATTTCAAATGTGTTAACTATTTACAACAATACGGATGCTGAAGGAGCCCCGAACCCAGCTAAACTAGGTAACGAACGCTGCAGACTTGGCAGCTCTGGGTCTGGATTTATTGTGGATCAGGATATTATTGCCACAAATGCACATGTAGCCAATACTTGGGTTACAAGGAGCCTTGCAAGTATTTTCCTTTCGTGTGGTCGAAATGAAGTAGGAGTATTTGAAAGCGAAGAGCTTACTTTCAATCGTATTTTTGACCATTGCATCATACCGCAGCTCCCAGTTCCAAATGTGACCACTATTGCTGATGTAAATAACCAGACTCCTGTGCCTCTCTTGTCACTCATTAATAATACCCTAATTCTACCTAGCGATGACGAATTTTTAAGAATAGCAGTACAATGCTATGATGTTGAAAACCGAGATAACCTTGCAGCAAATATTCCCTTTGCAACCATTAGTTTAAGGGTCAGAAATCAGATTGAATATCCAGAGGGCGAAGCCAATCCAGTTGCTACCAGAACCTTACAAATTGACTATGCTAGTTCGCCAGCTACCATAAATCCACTGTTAGGATCGGCTCAAGTTTCGGTGTCTTTCCCAGATGCCAAAGGGCATATTGATTTAGACACACCTACAACACCAGTAAGCAATTTAGATATGTCAGTTGGGGGCAGTGATGACCTTGCTTTACTTCAAGCTGCAACTGGTCAAAGAACACCTGTTACGCTTAGTGAGCTGGATTTTTCTCCCAATGGGGTAGAAATGGACGGTGCAAGATTAAACGAAGACGTTCTTCTTATTGGATATTCACGCGGAGATACGTACGCTCATTTTGTAACCGGAAATCTAAACCAAACAATTAGGTTTGATGTCTTCGCACCATTTGCCTTTATTCGAGATGGATTTTTTACCGCAGATGACCGCATTCTCTACATGTACGATTTAGTTTCTGGAGGAGGATCAAGTGGTAGTGCAATTTTCAACCTTGCTGGTGAAGTGATTGCCTATAACTTCGCCGGAGATACTTCGGTAGCAGATACTGACTTTGCCTACGGGCTTCAAGTTAAGCATCTAAGAAACTTACTAGCTGAAGACAGAAATTGGATGGTACCTAACACCATGCCTTTCTTAGTAAGAGTACCATAGCCAAGCTAAGCTAAACCGGCTTCCTAATTAGAAGAGGTAACAGGATTTTTCCTAGCACCACTGCAGCTCCACCAACAAAATTAAAAGGACCTGAGATAATTTTGCCAGCAGCAACGGTCATCTTATATTTATTAATCAGGCCCTCGCGGTACAATTGCCTCACTTCATTTGTACGACGCATATCCATATCTTCTTCCAGTTTTAGAATATACTGAAGGTCTTTTTGATCTTGCATTGATAGATTTTCAAACTCATCAGCTTTCGCCTTTAGTTCGTTCACTATTTTATTAGTCTTAAGATACAGTTTATAGAGGATCTTGTTCGGCTTTTTTACATGAACTCGTTTTTGCATAACCTGCCATGTCAACCAAGCTTCGGCTAGTCCTGAGCTTATAGAAACAATTCCTCCTGCAATGAGCATCCCATAAACAACACCTGCTCCAATTCCTGGAGCAAATGTACAGGTTGTTATTAATGATATAGGAATGACGGCATTTCTTATCCTTCTACGAATACGGGACAGTTTGTGCGCCTTTTTCACATGCCGACAAAGCAAGGGTTTCATATCAGTATTCGGGTCATTAGCGATGGAGTATTCCAAACTCGGAAATAGGCCCATAAATTTATTGATACGGATATTTGCATCTTCTTCATCATCATTTTCAAATACTTCCTTGGCAACTTGATTTAAATAGCGTGCGACTTTGGGGTTATTGATGGCACGAGCCAACTTAGTATTTACTTCAAATCTTTCAAGAGCAATGCTATGAAGATAATCAGCCAATCTCTCATCAAGCATCCTAATAACTTCTTCTTCGCTAACATTGCCGTTATGTTGCTTTATAAATATTTGCGCTGAAGGGGATTTATAATTAAAATACTCCTCGGGCTTTAAATCCAACTCCCTAATTTTTCGGTCATATTTTGATATTTTTTGGTCACACATATCTACAGTTAGATCTTTTTTGGGCTCTAAGTCGACCACATCGAAGTCTAAGAATGTTTTTTGATCCAAATAGAAATTTCTTTTCTTATCAAAATGATGAAAACGATATATTGAATATGCAAACGAAATCTTTTCTTCCAAAATCCTCTTATGAATGAGGTTTCTTCCAGTGACTATTTCAATAGATTCCATTTTATTTTTTTCATTTTTTACCCTTTGGAGTAAAGTAGGGTCCACAATACTCTCTTCGTTTTTAAGAAGGTATATGTTTCCACAAAGTTTGCTTGACTTAAGTAAATCAAAAGCCTCTATATCACGGTAGGGAAAGTCATCACTACTATTCTCAAAATATTCATTTGCATACCTAGAATGCCCTTCTTCCTGTGAATTTTGATAGTCCTCACTTCTTTGGGTCAAAGAATCAGTTAACTCGGCACTCACAGAAGTCCAAACCTTCATACTATCGAGCTTTGTGATTCTTTGAAAAGGTTGACTTTGAAAACCTTTGTTATGGATACATTGCCTCGCAAAGCAAGGTTCATTACCCCTAGGCCCTTGACCAAGATCAGCAGATTTTTTAACAAATTCGATTCCATGTAGTTGTAGAGGAAAAGAAGTGAGTAGGATCAAATAAATAATAGCCAAACCATTTACATTCATTTTTCTTAAATAAATATTTCTCATTTTTACCAACTGGGATGTTTATTGGTCTATAGATACACTCAGATGCTCGCAGAAGATAAAAAAATTAATGTATAAATTCAATTTAAAAAGTATATACACACAAATTGCCTAGCTAAGCATCAAACAAAATTAGCTTATTTATGTTTCCAATATCAACTCAGAATACCATACCTTAATCAAATAGATTTATATGCTATATCCTAAAGAATTTACTCATGACTTCCGATGGCTATCAGAGATACAAAGCACACAAAGAATGTTCGGTTTGCCGTTATGAGTCCTCAAAAGCTACTTATTGCCGTTACGTTAGCCATAGTTGTCAGAGATTTAATTAAGTTTTTTATCTTAGATAAAATAAGAGAGTTCGAGCTACTACGCGGATCTATAGCCGCTGCTATCACTGTTCACAAAGAATTTATTTTTCCAAGTAATACGAATAGAAACTCGAGTCGCAGTATCGAGGATTCTAGGAGAGCTCTCATTGAAATCGCTGGTGAAATCGATCGGTTTGCCAGCCTAAAGGGTCCACTATTATTTCTTGCCCCAAAAAGTGAGGATCTCCGAGATGCCTCATATTGTTTTCTTACTATGTCTAGGCAAGAGGGGAACAATGGAATTCTGATGAAAAAAGTAGAACAAGTCTTTAAATTAGGTCCTTTTCAGATCAATCCCCATAATTCAACCAACCATAAAAATACCCAGATGGATCAGAAAAAATAATAATAATCATATAATCTATCTCTCCAAGTTTGGTTTTGACAAATCCACTAAGTTTCATATTATTTGCATATTGGATTGAGTCGTTTAAATATTGGGAGATCTTTTATGTTGAAGAAACTAGCTTTGTTTGGATTAACATGCTTTTCCTTAAATGCGTTTGCATTGCCAGCCACTAGTGATGCCTTAATTAAAGGTTTAATAAGTAGTGGTGGACTAGAAAATATCTTCAAGCAGCTGGGATCAAGTAGCAGCTCCCATGATGATGTATTTGATACAGTGAGCTTAAAAAGAATTCAGGCTAATGATGGTATTCGAGACCTATGCAAACAAAATGGTGGGCTTAGCCGATCAGCAGGATTTATCGAAGTAACCATATCCAAGGACGGTAGGAGTGAATCTTTTGTTTTTTCAACTCCACTAGATCCAAAGGATCTCAAATTCTGTGAATAAATTTGCCCGATTATTTTAAGGTCCATCCCTTTGGAGGGTTCAAAGATCTCATGACATCCACATACCTGGCAAAGTCTCTCATTACGGTTTTCTGTACTAGTCCAGGAATAATCTTTAAGGCAGATTTAATTATAAAATTAGAACGAATGGAAGAAAGCTGCCATGTTAAAATTAGCTTCTTTTCAGAGTTTGAAATAGCATAGCTGATGGACAAAAACGAAATTCCATGTAAAATCTTATGATCACCATCGCCATACACACCAAAAAGATACTGAGGTATAAGCTCATTATGACCATTTAAAAATTGATTCGCTAGACTAGTAAGCTGATCCAGTGGTACTATTTGGTTTAAATCTCCTCTAAACCGTTGCTTGCGAAAGCTATATTGATAAGCTCTAAAGTGGACATCAAGGTATATCTGCGGTAAAAATCTAAGAGAATGCTTAACATGTTTTTGGGCATGGGTATGGTATTTAGAAGGCTTGCTGATAACCTTAACTTTCCTACCAATTGTTTCCACTACCTCCTCTGCCAATTGATATTCTGGACGATAAAATATTTTATTTTTCTTATCGACTACAAAAGCCCCCTTTTGGACGATGATCATACCTTTTTCAAACGCTGGATTTCTGACTAAAGTATCGATGGGAATTTTCTGGGCAAATTCGTCCGAATTTAAAATTTCGTATCCAAATTGGACCTTACCTGTTTGTAATACAGAAGGATCTATTGTGAAGTCAATTTTTGGATAAGTATGTATGAGATCTTCGTTAAAATCCTTTGTATCTATAAATTCGCAATTACCAATAGCATCAAGCTGATAAGAAGGCATCAACTGCTTCCATTCTTGAAAATTATTGCTTTTTGCTAACGCGCCAAATTCGAATAGACTGACAAATACAAGAATAAGATAACGCATAATTATTAACCTTTTTTGCATTTACTGAATCTATGTGGTGATATCTCAATTGACAAGATTAAGCAAGTTACTGAGATATTTATAGGAATTTTTCAAATAGGTGCTAGGCATTCCATCTTGATTAAAAACTGTAATTTGTTACAAGAAATTGATACTAATTTTTTGCTGCCAACGGTAGTGATGATTAAAATCACAAAAGATCAATGAGAACGATATAAGCAAGTCTTACTTTCTATTAAGGTATACAGCAGGTCCAAGAGCTTTTCGAGCTAATCAAATCGCAAGTAGACAATGTGGTAGGGCCAAAACTAACACAGGGCGCCATCGGATTTGCCATCATTGAAAAAATTCTCGCAGCTTCCGAGAGGATATCGGGACAGTCAAGAAGCGGGATCTTATGAGCTAAAAGCCTCAAAAAATCGCAGCTTATTTCGTTGGCCCAAATTCATTAAAGAAATTTCTACATCCAGCCAGTTAGAGGTTTGGTCTGCAAGTAAAGATAAACAAGGAAACCTCAATTTACAAAGCTAAGAATAAATGCTGTATTCGTGACTGCAAGCTGCGCAGAAACCAGCTCAGTATGTTTTTGCACATCAATAGACCATGAACCAAGACCTAGCAAGTTTGATCTAAATATTATTGAGATCTATGCTGAGTCACCCCATTATTTTTTGCTAGAAACCGGAAAGGAAAAAATTAGCAGTAATCTAGCGAACCCAAATTGGGATGAAATTGCTGATCGATGTTTAAGCTGCGCAAACTATACCATGGTTTGCCCAACCTGTTTTGCGGCACAAGTTACGATAAAAGTAACCTAGAAGGAAACAATATTGAGCGTGGGTTAAAATGGGATTCCTGCTTTAACAAAGCATTTCTCATACATTCACGGAAGAACAGTACAGAGCTCCACCAATTCCAAATACCGCCAATGGCTAAGCCATAAATTTTCGAGTTAGCTTGGACAAATTTTGTCAAAGTTGATTATAAATTGCGTGGATATCCGGTTGACAAGCATGAATTACTAGAGCTAGTAAGTTCCTTTCTAAAAAATAAAGATCCTAGTATCTCCAAGATTCTGTTTGTGTCGAGTGTAAAAACAGATCTAATGTTTGCCTTCTGGTTACAGAAAGAAAAGCACCTACGATCTGATTTAAAAGGAAACTTATTGTGAACTTCCTTTTTTTTGTTTTCTTTTTTCCTTAAAATTTTTATAAGTTTCTAAAGTTTTTTCTCTTGCTTCTCTGTGGTCAACAATCGGAAAAGGATAATCTGCTCCTAGTTGCACTCCTGCCTTTTTCAATTCAGCAGCGGGTGCATCCCAGGGCCGATAGATCCATTTTGACGGGATTTTTTGCAGCTCCGGACACCATTCGGCTGCGTATAAGCCTTTTGGGTCAAATTTTTCTCCCTGGGTAATAGGGTTAAAAATTCTGAAAAATGGTGCCGCATCTGCACCGCAACCAGCAGTCCACTGCCACCCTTGGGTGTTGCTCGCTAAGTCTGCATCTACTAATGTGTCCCAGAACCAAGCAGCTCCATGTTGCCAATTAATTCCTAAATGTTTGATTAGAAAGGATGCTGTGATCATCCGCACCCGGTTATGCATCCACCCTGTTCGCCAAAGCTGGCGCATTCCAGCATCTACAATTGGATAGCCGGTATTTCCCTTAGACCATGCTTGCAAGAAACCTTCATCATATCTGTCAGGAAAATTTTCAAAGGCTAAATTCAAAGGCATGTGGGTAGTCTGAGGAAAGTGCTGTAACAAGTGATAAGAAAACTCTCGCCACAAGATTTCTTTGCTATACTGGATAATATTCATGTCAACAAGCCCAGATAAAGATCCGAACTTGTTGACAATCATTTGTAGAATCCTTTGTGGATGAATTTCCCCAAAATGTAAATGTGGGCTCAGCCTGGAAGTCCCATCTTTGTTAGGCTGATCTCTGAGGTCATTGTAACGATCGACTCCGCTTTGTAAGAAAGCTTTAACTTTTTCTTTGGCGCGTTCTTCTCCTACCTGCCAGTACTCAGGAAACTCTGCATCCCATTTAATGCGTGGTAGAAGTTCAAGTTGGTTTAAAGAAAGAGACTGATGTTTAGCTTTTGGTGGAAGTGGAGGCATATGATTTGGTCTGCCGAGAACTTTAATTTCATACTTCTTAACAAAATTTCGCCAAAAAGCAGAATAGACTCGATAGGGAGTACCATCATCCTTAAGTAGAAATTCCTTTTCGCAAAGAATATTCCCTTTACATGCTCTAGTTTTAACCCCCATATGATTTGCTCTTTCGATCAATTCTCCAACCAACTCAGATTCATATGGGTTATAACTACGATTCCAAAGAATTGCCTCAGCATTAAAATCTTTTGCAAGCTGAAGAACAGCTCTTTCTGCATTTCCTTTTAGAAGGATTAAATCAGAATCTAGTTTACCAAGGTTTTTTTTGAAGGACTCAAGTGTATGATGAAGCCACCATTTGCTAGCCCTTCCCCTTTTAAAAGGCAGCTCAGCATCGCTTGCAACAAAAACAGGTATAAGTTGATCATACTCAGTACCTAAGCATAAAGCTTCATTATCGTCTAAGCGAAAGTCATTACGAATCCATAGAATTGCAGTTCTAAGCTTAGGCACCTTTTATCTCCATAGTTAATTTTTTTTGAGCTTTTTTTCTCAGAATTAGCAATATTGAATTAGGATGCTTGCCTTGATGACTCATTTATCTCTCTTTGAAATCTATCGTTTTCCGAATAAGTATTGAGTGCGCCTTGCCTTCGAGATAAGAGCGAAATTCACCATCCTAAATTAGGATTATCATTGGTTTGGCAGACACGAGGATTTCTCCATATAAAGTGTTTACATATCTATAAACACTTTATATACTAGAAATTGGAGTTTGGCAACTCACAGGTAGATAAGAATATAAGAACCATGGATAACAATTTAAGCTATGAAGCTTCCTCGACGGAAAAAACAATGATAGATTCTAAACAAAAGCTACGGCATGCTGCTGAATAAGTTGGACGATTTATAGAATATTGGGGTTTTAGAAGTATTCATGGCCGAATTTGGACAGTTATCTTTCTTTCACCTAGACCAGTTTCAACGCTTGAGATCATACAAAGGCTTGAAGTGTCTAAAGGGCTTGTTAGCAAAGCTGTTGGTGAGCTTCTGGATTATGGCTTAATAAAATGTTCAGGAAATACCGTCTACGCTAGACGCACCTATGTAGCTTGCGAAGATATTGGTTCAATTGTTGGTTCTGTGCTTAGGAAACGCGAAATGGCTTTACTGGAGAAGAATGTAGACTCCTTATACGTTTTATCCTCGTGTAGTGATGCTGACTTGGACAAAATCGGAGTGGAACCCAAGAAACTTAGACAACTTTGCCAACTAACGAAAGAAAATCAAGGTCTTTTAAAAGCTTTTCTCAGAAAGAAGTTCAGTACCTTATCTGATTGGATTAAACTTACTAAGCTAGCCCGAGGGTTCCTTAAGATATGAAAAATATTCTTTTACCTGATCAACATGGCATTTTTGATATTCACTGCTTATACAAAGTCAGAATATTTTCTTTTGTTATTCCTTACTGTTAAAAAAAAATCTCACTTTTTATACTATAACTACTAAAAAAGCTCAAATTAATGCTAGATTTTCCGATAACTTCCCAGGAAAGCAAGAAATTAGCTTTTTTTAGCGTAAAGAGTTAGAGGACTCAGAACATGAATTTGGTGTACAAGTCTATATTTTTTTCTATTTTGTTAGTATGTATCGGATGTAGGTTAGTTTACCAAAAACCGGATGACCAAGACAGGAGCGAGTCCTTGCGCAGAAGTTCACCAGCTCCCAATCATACAAATTTAGAACAATCAAAAGCTGAACTAGACTCAGAAGCAGAAAGCCTCTGTTTGAATGCAAAGCAATTAGGTAATAGCAGTGATATAAGAAATATTCATGATGACTTTCAGAATTTAAGTAAAAACTTAGATGAACTTGATTGCGGTCTATTTCTTGAATTTGTACATTCCAACGAATTCGATGCACTATTTTCCAAGGAGATGAAGAAAATTGGAACTGCCACAAGCACAGCTACTGACAATAAAGGTATAAGTTTAGTCGAAAATCCTGATGAATCAACGGAAACACCAGGTCCCACGCTAGCAAACCCAGAGCTAGTACCACGGTTACTATTAACCATGGGACTTTTTGGCTATGTTTCTGCAGCGCGCATAAAATATGTGCAAAAGCTGGGAAAACTCGCCTTTTTCCAATTTGCTATAAGCACCGTAAGCCTTTATCTTAGTTTCCGCACCGGGACAAAAACTCAAACTGAATTAGAAAACGAAAGTATACCTTGGGTTCTTTTCCTCAACGGGGTTATGGGTGCAGTTGGTTCTACAACTATCATTAAAAAAGGTTATTCAAACCTAAGAAAGTGGGAAATCAGTCCAAATTCAGGTAAGTCGCTTAGCTACGAACAATTTCGCAAGGAATACTCTACACTCAATACATCTGATGTTAATAGCCGGCAACTGAAGAAGCTAGATGATGTAGCAATCACTCGGTTTGCTGAAAAACACAATTTCGACCCCAAAGTTGTAAAGGGGGCTACATCAGCTGCAATCATTGGCATTGGTTCAATTATGGCAGCTTTTGCTATTAGGCAGCTCACTGCAGGAGTTGAAGAATTAAGAAAAAGCTATAAATTAGTTGATGCTAATAAACCACAAAACTTTGAAGAAATTTTTGAACCAGGTTTAAAAAGGCTACTCTTACTTAAATTCCGACTTAAGGCTCAAATGAATAAATAAATTAGTGCTCAGCCTGTCATCCTTCAAGGTAAAAATTATCGTCTTCCAACCTTGGTCAACAAATGCCCGCACATCAAGCTGTAAGTTCGACTATTATAAATTTGTTGCGCCATCACGTTCCCCTATGTGGGCATTTGGAATTTGAGCAATACCAAAAAACCTGGTGCCTGGCATTAGTCTGTTGCTAGCTTTGCCAAATGACTTGTGGTAAGTCTGATTTTGGTGGTACTGATTGCAGAATATCAACCTAGAGAATTCAACTCTTCTGCCCCATAGAACTACGAGATCACATGGGAGTGCAGCGATGAAGGAAAAAATTGCAATTGTTGGAGCAGGTGCTAGTGCCTGCTTTTTTTCTTATCTTTTACCCAATATGCAGCAAGACATTTCAATATTTGAGAAAATCCGAGGAATTGGTGGGCGCTGCAGTGTTCGTAGGAAAGAGAAGTTTGGAGTTTTCAATTTGGGAGACCAATTTTTCACAATTAAGAACCCAGACCTAGCAAAATACTTTAAAGAAATTGTTGATAATGCATTAATAGAAAATATTCCCAGTTCTAGCGGTTATTACAGTAAGGAAGAAGTATGGGAACAAGCAATCCAACACCCGCGGTTTGTGGGGACACCCCATATGAACTCTTTTCCGAAATACTGGTGCTCAGAAGCTGAAGTAAAGCTAAATTCCAAAGTAGATGCCATAACAAAAAAGAACGAAATGTGGCGGATCGAGACCAAGCACGGACAAATTTTTGAAGGTTTTGATATCTGCGTCTTGACCGTTCCTCATCCGCAGGGACGCCAAAGCACCTCTGATCGCAACTTTTTATGAGACTCTTGTAATAGGCTAGCATATATTGGAGATTGGCTAGCAGGTGGGCGCGTTGAAGGTGCAATGGAAAACGCGGCTGCTCTAGCTGCACACCTATCTAAAGACGTATCTTAGGCCTACGGATGCCCTTCTTCATGGAAAGATAACTAAAGGAGACATCATGACCAGTGACAGCAACCCATCATTCGCAAAAATGCTTTTCTTTGGCGAAGTAGAAGAAAATCAACTATTTCCCTACCCACTTTTTTCTGACCAGCAAAAAGAGTTAGCTGCTGAAATCATCAGCAGTGTACAATCACTCGCGAATGATTGCTTTGATAGCGAAAAGTTTGATCAAGACGAACAAATTCCTTCAGAGGTATTGGAGCAGCTTACTCAGATGGGACTCTGCGGCTTAACGGTCCCCGAAGAATTTGGTGGCATGGAGCTTGACCCCAGCCTAAATGCACGGGTTTTTTCCGAAATTTCTGGAGCTGATGGCTCCATTGCTACTACTTTGGGAGCCCACCAATCTATAGGCTATAAAGCTCTACTCAATGAAGGAACCAAGGAACAAAAAAACAAATGGCTGTCCGCACTTGCAAGTGGTGAAAAGTGGGCCGCTTTCTGCCTAACCGAACCTGGTTCAGGATCAGACGCCTATTCAATAAAGACTAAAGCCGTGGATAACGGTGATAAAACCTATACCATTTCTGGTCAAAAACTTTGGATTACCAATGCAGGCATTGCCGATTTTTTCACAGTATTCTGCAAGACAGAACATCAAGATAGCAGTGGTATAAAAAAGCAAAAGATCTCCTGCTTCATAGTCGAAAAAGAGATGCAAGGAGTGTCTGTCGGCGAAAAAGAAAAGAAAATGGGAATCCGCGGATCAGACACCCGAGCTGTCTTTTTTGACAACGTGGTAGTCCCTGCTGCAAATATGATTGGCCAACCGGGCAAAGGCTTTAAAATTGCCATGAATGTTCTCAATTCAGGAAGATTGTCCCTAGGATCAGGGGCTGTTGGTGGTATGAAGAAGCTTATTAAACTGGCTACCGCTCATACCCTAGAACGTAAACAGTTTGATCAACATTTAATTGATATGGGTATGATTCAAGAAAAACTCGTACAAATGCTTGCCCTCACTTACTCTACTGAGTCTATGGTGTATCTTACAACTGGGCTTATGAATAAGGGTATGAAAGACTATTCTGTTGAGTCTGCCATGTGTAAGGTTTTTGGCTCTGAAGCTTTATGGGAAGTATCAGACATATCCTTGCAGATCGCTGCAGGAATTGGTTATATGCGAGAATATCCCTACGAAAGAATTATGCGAGATAGTCGTATTAATCTTATTTTCGAAGGGACTAATGAAATATTAAGAATTTTCATTGCACTCTCTGGAATCAAAGGTCCCTCAGATAATCTTAAGGAACTCGGAAAAATAGCAGATATCTCTAAGGTTCTCAACGACCCAATTAAATCCTTAGGTCTGTTGACAGAATTTGCACGAAAAAGGGTCCATAAAATAATTGGCTCTAAATCTCTGTCAAATATCCATTCCGAATTTAAACCTTTTGGAGATGAACTTAGTCTAATGGTAAGTGAATTTTCAATCAAGGTAGAAAACACTCTGATTAAGCTCGGAAAAAAGATCATAGGAAATGAACTGACTCAAAAACGCATTGCAAATATGTCCATATCTTTGTTTTGCATGAGTGCAGTGTTATCAAGGAGTTCTGCTATTATAGCTGACCAAAGTATTGATAATGATACCAAAGAACAGATCAAGGCCCTTACTGAATACATCTTTAAGAAGCAAAAAGGGATTTTTTCAGAAAGCCGAAACCAAATGGATGAAAATCAAGACAAAAACATAGCAAAAATAGTAAGATTTTTGAAACAAAAGCCCAGCTATAATTTTGATATCATTGATTGATCTGACTCCCACAATTTTTGATCTTTGATCTTGGTCAGAAGCTTCATTCGTCTGTCATTCCTACTCTTGTTCAATATTACATTCTTTATAAAAGACAAGAGTAAGATATTGATATTTCTAATTTATATGTCAAAAACAAGACCAATTAACCAAAAGCTTTCTTTTAGGACCCAGTCCAAAATTATGATTTGTCCAAAATCAAAAATTGGTAACCAAAGCTCATCAAAAATTGATCGTATCCTATCAGGACTTAGATCCCATTTTTATTTATCAATTCAACTAGATAAAAAAAATCACTCAGAAGTAATGTTTTTGAAGTTGATCTCTCCGATACATATAACACTGTGGTGGGTGGCTAAGTCTTAGTAGAAAGGACCAACTAATGACTTTCAAGACATGTAGCTTATGTAAAAGAGAGTACAAAAACGAGGAAGACTTTCTCGAAAACACGAGCCGTTGGCGGGTATGTAAGTCTGGGATGTTGTGGTTTAATTGCCAATGCGACTCAACCTTAGTTATTCCTAAAGGCAAATTTGATTGGTATTCACCTGATAAGGTATTAAGCTCATATGCAGGAAAAGTATTTAATAAGCTTATTTTGCTCAAAACAGAGATCCCGATGATGCCATCAGCAGCAATGGAAGCTCAATCTCTGCTACTCGATGAACGTAGCTCGATGAAAGAGTTATCTTTATCAATCCGCAAAATGCCTCATTTAGCAATAGAAATTATCAAGATAGCAGATAACATGAGAATAGGCAGAAATAAGATTGAATCTCTCGAACATGCATGCGTATATATAGGGAGAAAAAATGTCTCGGAAATCATAAACCTTGCATGTATTAAGAATTTTGAATTTAACTCAAAAGAATATGAAGCCGCCCAATTTTGGCAGGAATCATTTTTAACTGGCCTAATTTCAGAAAAATTAGCTTCTCAATTCCTAAGCAATGATCAAAAGGATATTGCATACCTAGCTGGTAGCTTTGCAAATATCGGAAAAATTCTGCTGGCAATTCTACTTCCTAAAAAAGCTGATGCCATTTGCAATCAATTATCAGTACCCCAAAATATCAACACTTGGAGTCAAGCTGAACGTGAATTAAAAATTGTAGATCACACGACACTCGGTGAGATAGCGTGCAGAATATGGGGACTTCCAGACTTTATTGTCGATTCTGTTGTCGGACACCATAGAGATAAAAAAGGCCATAATATTAACAATTGTTCAATTGTAGATATAGTTACTTTGAGCAACCAAATAATGCATTGGGTCTCATTAAATCCCTCCAGAATAGATCAAGATTTGATGCATTCAATCTCAAATAAGTTGGGTATTGATGAAACCCAATTAGAGAAATTTTGTGAGGATGCAATGCCTTTAGCAGACCAAGCATCAGAATTAGCTTTGACTGCTGCCTAGAATATATTTTTAGTTTATATCTTTAGAAAATTCTTGGTAAGAGGAGAATCTTGACTTTAGATATCTCAAATTTTTTTCTAAATTTTCAGGTGTGGAACATTCTTCCATTTCTTGTGCAAAGTGTAATAATAATTTTGAAACTTCATCTATACTGCCTTTTGAAAGATCTCGTGCTGCACTATACAAACCATAAGACGATGCTGCTAAGCCAACAACTGATGCGGTACAGGTAATACCACTAGCCACTTTTTGACTAGTAGAAATAGTCGCTTTGCTAGCAGTCTCAACTTTAGAGCCTATTTTTGTAGAGCTACTTACAGTTTGTCGGGTTACTTTCAGGGTATTACCAGCAGTTTTGGAGCTTACCCTTACCGTTTCACCCGCAGTAGTAGCAACAAACTCATCAGTAGCATCGAGTATTTTTGCGGCTGCTATGACTTCATCTGAAGAATCAATAACACCTACTGCTGTTTCAAATGCTCCAAATAATTTTTCTAATTCATCGACTTCATAAACAGTAGAAGCTAAATATTTGTTTGGGTTTGTTTTGTTCATCATTTCAGAACTTGTTTTTATCAAACCGTTGCCTAAATGACAAAGTCCTGTTTTGCCAAGATCCTGCGGATTAAAATTAGCTAAATGCCTTTTTCTTAGAAGAAATTTTTTCAAGTCATTCGTCAAAGTGATTTCGTCATCAAACATACTGGCAATTTTTGAAAGTGCTTTTGCCGTTTGCATATTGATGCAATCGTTCAAGAAAATTAAGGTACTAATCAAGCATCGATGTGGGAGGGATTGGACTTGGTCGAGCCAATTTATAGTTAAATAACCGCTTCCTTTCACCGCCAAACCAGAAATTCCTGAAATAGACGAAGACAAAGCCAAGGTACCAGCAACCTGTCCACCAGGCACTGCCCAAAGAGCAATACCACCTGCAATACCAAGTCCAGAGCTTACAATACCTATTGAATCACCTGTAGCGTCGACAACATTTTGTCGAAATTTCATTTTATTTAATTTTTCAGCATCTTCTTTTAAACGAAAAGATAATTTAGAACCAATTGAATACAAATATTCATATTTTTCAATAAGATTTTCGAGAACATCAATTTTTTCAACAATAGTTTCTGTGTCTGATTCCGAAATACCACTAAAACAATCATTGCACAAAACTCCTCCAGAATCTGAAGTTTTAGATAATTTATTATCGCAATGCTTATTACAAAAACTACACTCACAGATAATGCATGTTCGACCTTTTGTATTCCAAAGATATCCATTTTTTCCGCAAGTTATACAGACATTTCTATTCTTGATCCCCGCACATTTGTACCTTTCTGCAGCTCCTTTTTCATAATGCTGCTTCAACTCATCAATAGAACTTGCATAGCAGCAATCTATAAAAATTATGTTAGCCAGGGTGGCGGTCAAAAATATAAGGAGCAATATCCTGTTGTACATCTCTTCAATCTCTTTAATCAATTAATCTATTGATTGATACCAACCTTGCTTATCAAGAGTTGCATTGACTTCATCTTCCATATACTGAGAGAAAACCATAATTTCGTCTTCGGAGAGACGATTCTCTTCCATAGCCTTCAATTTATCAGAAAATGTTGTTCGTAAAAATTTCAGCTTATTTTGAAGGCGAATATTTGTATCAAAATCAGGATGGAACTCATACAGCATAACCAAGGAGTCGTATTGGCTGATAATTTTGTACCAATCAGAAAAACCAGTGTCTGAGCCAATAGTAATCTCCCCTCCATTCAAATTTTTTATTGCATCTTTAAAGATAGATGACTCGGCAATTCTCTTCCCGTAATCCCTTATCTCTTCAACCAAGTCAACACGATCAAGCTCAAGATGGAGGGGTAATAGGCCATTGATATGAAAATACTTACGGTTAGACCCGGAATT
>JBGCDR010000181.1:0-99500 GCA_045105515.1 Oligoflexales bacterium | reverse complement strand
ATTGTTAGATTATGCTTGAATAGTCAAAAAAATACATCTCAAATATTTTTGACAACAAAAATTTTGTTAAAAAAATATGCTGAACCCATTTTAACGTACTTCAAAATTTGGTTAAAAGCTTACTTGAATCAACCCTGGGGTTATAGCCAGCGTAAAAAGGTTCTGAAACGGCTTCGTATTCAGGATATTTGTTCAACCATTTCATCAAGATTTTTCCCATTTCGGAGTTTTTTTCCATGCTAGAATACCAAGAGTAACTAACTGTAGCATAGGTAGCTCCGGGTAACTGGCTTAATATGACCCGTTCATCTAATGGGGTCGGTAAATTCTTGATGCTGTTGAATTTTGAAGGCATGGTAAAGCTCATGACCCAATTTCCATTTTGTTTTGCTTGGGTCACAGGAGCTGTCATAGCAATAGATTGATTTAAGGGCTCTTGGGTTACAGGTGCAGTCATTGCAATATCTACACTCTTTTGGTTATTTCCAAAGATATAACTGGCTAGGATTTGAAAGCCTCGATTTTGTGCTTCCTTATAATTTCCTTTGACATTTGTTTTTGCTATGATTGACGGACTATATTTTCTGATTTCTCTATTTTCATCTTTTAATATAACCCGATATTCGGGCTCCTCTACCGTACGTACTCCAAAAACGGTACAACCTATATTCAAGGTTTGAAGTAATACAAGGCCAATTTTTATATACATCATGCATTCTCCCTGTGCTAGCAGCAAGCTGCATTATTAACAAGAAGGTATACGCTATCTGTGGTCGAAACGTTGGCTGAGATTTTAAAAATGAAGGCTTCGTGCGGAAGGTGTTTAAATGAGTAGGAATAGATTTATCTTCGAATTCTTAATAACTTAAGTCATATTCGCTTAAAACTATTTGACAGTATGCTTGAATTTTCCTAGATTCGGCGACTATTGCCATTTTTTATATACATTACAGGAAATATTCTCATGAAAATATTGAATTTAGTTGTTTTGCTACTCATCTCGAAACAAGGGTTTTGCGCAAATGTAGACGCCTTGGCAAATTACTTATTGGAAAGTAGTCTCAAAAAGGAATTCTATTCTCAGGTTAAGAAAAAATCATTCGAGGAGCTTGGAGAAGCAGGAATGTCTGAGGTATGCAATAAGCTAGATTATAGTAATAATATCAAATTTATAGAAGCTACCAAGAAATTCATCTTAAAGATATCATTTGATGAGGATGGGGTCGATGATATTGAATTTGATGAAGCTTGGCCCTCATTGAGGGAATTTATTCAATATTATTCTAAGCGTAAGGTAAAAAATATCCTAACCAATCGAGATTTCCGTGATGCCAGTATTTGTTATACTCTAGCTGAAATGCTTGAAGACCTTGTCTGCGAAATCAATTCTGTTAGGGACGACCATGGATTTCACAATTATACTGAAAAATTAGGAGTTAAGTTCAAGCGGTATCTTTCAGATGAGCATATTGCCGATTTAACTGAAAAAATTCCACACTGATAGCCGATACTTAACAATTTCAATTGCGATAAATCGTTTCTAAAATCCATTGCAAAAATAATCTTGTAATATTTAATTTAGCTTATTTAAACATTAATTATTTAGTACTTAGAAAGTATTTTAAGCCGATATTACATTTTTTCGATACGCCCTATTAGAGGTAGCGAGAAATGGATAACAAAGGCACTAATGAATCTGGGTTTACACTTTTGCACGTATTAGTGGCAATAGGAATGGTGTCTATTCTTGCGGTGATGACGGGGAAATTAACAGGTAATTCTAAAGATGTACTCCGTACTATTAGTAAAGAATCTCATATTATGGATCTAAGGCACTATTTGAAGACGAATTTTTCTTGCGAAGTAAGCAAGAAAAAATATAAGGAAGCAACGGGTTCATCTTGCCCGACTACTTTGACGCCAATAGATGCTTACCGGGAAAATGAGGAACTTCTTGCAGGGACCAGCGGAACAGAATTTTACAAGTTCAGAATTCACGCAGAGTGTCAGGGAGACGAGTTTCATTTCTACTACTCCGATAAAGAAGTAAGCAATCGCCATATATTTAATGAGGTTCCAATTTCATGCAGTGGAGAGCCACAGAGCAATTTACAAGTTTTTCTTGATGATACTTGGAATGGTATTTGCTGTTCAGCAAATGGCGCACCTCCACTTATTACCAGCAGTGCATGTGATTGGAGGGAAGTTGGAAGAGCCTTGATCGATGATACTAGTGGGCTGTATTTAGATTGTCCTGCCAATGGACTAAACCCTGCTGCTTGTACCTGCACCTCTGCACTCGGAGAAACTTATCATGGCGTAGGCTCTCCATCCGATGCGCGAAGTAGTTTGGAGTTAATTGATGGTGCTCCCCTATTTCCTGAATCTACTAAGGCAACTTGCATTCATGTCAATTCAGATGGATCTATGAGTACCATCTACTCTGTTGATGGTGCTACCTCTAGTCCTTCACCACCTGCTGCCTCATGGGATATTCCAAATTTAGAGTGGACCCCACATCCAGATGGTTGTCATCATTTCAGGCTTCTAGATTTTTATCCTTAGTTTCGATAATTTAAGATTGAGGTAATAGGAACGGAGGTCCTGTTTTTCCATCTAATGGTCGTACAAAATGCATTACTATAAATGCAGATGGAACTATGAGTACAATCGCTTCAAGATCAGATGGCACTTTATCACCAGGTCACCCCAAACTGGACACCATGGGATGATTCAACATCCACATGGCTTCCACATCCAGATGGTTGTTTCAACTTTAGACTCTTATATGAACCCGGGTATTGAGTCTGATTCTCACTTCAAAATATCCTCCACTTCCACCACTTTTATTTTTGATGTTTTACCCCAAATCCGGAATTTAAAGCACATTGTCATGCCGTCATGCCCAGTCCCACAATCTTTGGGACCAAAGTCTGTAACAATCAGTTATCACATATTTTTTGTCATCTCGCCTGAAAAAGGATACAAATCCCATCCCTCGACTTTTGCTCAGGATGAATTTCGGATCTGTTTTTTTAGTTATTGAGAAGGTTTGCCAATTTACTGATGTAAAATTCAATTTTAAGGCATTCAGCTCTTAAAAGTATACCCTGAATAATTAAGAGCTTAGAAAATAAGCTAAAGTCTCAGACTCTAGTTTCGATAGTTTTATATAGAGGTAAGAGGAGATGGAAATTAAGCATTCTAAACAAGCTGGCTTCACACTTGTGAGTGTGATGATATATGTGGCTATCGCTTCAAGTTTTGCGGTAATGTCAGCTAGATTGACAGGGCAATCTGAACTAGTGCTTCGGACTTTAAATAAAGAGTCTGATCTTATGGATCTAAGACACTACCTGAGGAATAATTTTTCATGTCAGGTCACCAAGACTGAATATACCAGTGCCTCAGCTTCAGTTTGTCCAGGTACTTTAACAGAAATCGATACCTATCGTGAAAATGAAGAGCTTCTTACTGACTCTGCTGGAACAATGTATGCAGACAAATATGATATTCATGCAAAATGTCAAGGAAATGAGTTTCACTTCTTCTATGAAGATGATGATGGCACCGATCGCCATCTATTTAATAACATCCCAATTTCTTGCGCCGATCAGCCGTATAGCGAATTACAAGTAATGGTCGACGATGTTTGGTATGGTGTTTGTTGTGTGACAGATGGTGCCTCTCCGGAATTGAGTGACGATTTTTGTGAGTGGAGAGAATCTGGGAGACGACTAATAGATGAGACGAATAACCTAGAATTAGAGTGTCTAGAAAATGGTAATAACCCCATACCTTGCACATGTGTCTCTGGATCGGGAGAAGCCTTTCATAGTGTGGGTCGACCGGCCCCTATAAACGATAAGCATATTGAACATAGCTTGAAATTAGACGGCGGGGGTCCTATATTCCCTAATAATGGTCGTGAAACCTGTGCTTCTATCATGCTTGATGGAACTATGGAAGCCGTATGGTCATCTGATGGTGTCAGTGGTGCCCCTATAGCTATAGGATCAAATCATCCAAACCATGGATCGTGGGATTTTACCACAGAAGAATGGCTAGAAAGCGATGACTGCCACCACTTTAAACTCTTAAATGAACCAGGGTATTGAGTTAAATTTCCACTTCAAACATATCCCACTTCCACAACCTTGGGATCAAGGAATTTTCCTTGATCCTGCAATCTTACATGATGGATGAAATGTGATTTAAATGGATCTTGAATAATAGGTCTGTCGATTTCAATCGGTGGAATCCTTATTTGTGAACAACCTTCTTTTGCTAGCCTCCACGCAAAGGCTTCTTGCCCATGACTCATCAAAAATTCCATCCTTTTCTGATAGACCAGAAGATCAGAGCCTGCTCCTTGCCTTATATTGTGTGAGCCAATTTTGTGGGCTAGGACCTCGACTTTAGCTTTCTCCATGGCCTCTTGTAGGGAGTCATGGCAAGCAAATCCCACAGCGATACCATTTTCGTCTATCTCTTCGATGCAAATACAGACGAATGCCGAGAAATTTTCGATGCTGGGAAAGATAAAAGTATAGCCAGCATTGTGAGTGAGGCGATAAGCCACATCAAGATTATTCCAAAATTCCATCACTACAAATTTCTCAATGGCCTCGTAGTAGGAGTTTCTCCAAACTATTTTGCCAGCAACAGAGGGATTGGGGAATTTGGGATAGGCTGCAAAACCGACGGTATCAAACTCTTGCTCTTTTTGTAGTGAATCTTGAAAAAAAGCAGTTCGTTCAATGTACTCTGCAAGAGCTTTGCTTACGGAAATTGAACGGTCTCGGTGAATACCCATGCCTGAGTATTGAGTCAAACCAATATGTTTAGGAGATTTTCCGAATACTGTTAGCCAATAACCCTTAAAACGGTGCTGAGTGATGGGGAATGGCCACTGTCCGACCTCGGTCATCGTAAAACAATTTCTTATAAAGGTCGTAAAACCCAATTAACCACCATCAGTGCCTGTTGTAGTAGTAACTTGGACTGTTTCACAGTCAAGTTGAATGGATTTTGCCAAAACAGCTTTAGAAAACAGAGCAAGGATGGATGCTGTAAACAATATAACTTTCTTTAGCATAGGGATCTCCTTTTTTTCCTCACTTAAACTGCCAACCAATTTAGGATTAACATTTCAGGAAGCTCTTATAAAAGCTTTTTTAAAGCACATGAGTGTTATTGAGACTAACTATTAAACTCATAAACCCTCAATTTTTCACTATCATATGAATATAACTAGCTACCTTTACTTTCCATTGGCTCAGATTTCATTCAATAAGCTCGAAAATAAATTGCCTCATAAACAGGCAGTCGTATTAGCCTATAAAGATGCTAGAATCCCAACACCCCAAGTAAATCAATTTGATCGCTTTTTTCGTTACTTTTTTATATCGAGGTGATGTGAAAAAATTAAGCACCTTGATTGTCAATAAGCCATAACTAAATCAAGGAGCATAAGCGTCTTACCAATAGCAAAGAACCTTTTGTAGGGAAAGTCCTTTCTTTGATCTTCTGTTGTTTTGATTCTTTGGTCTTTAAGGGCTTAATAATTTATTTAGGCTTTCGAGAATCACTTGAACTTTGCAAATGCTTCGTATAAGCCTATAGTTGGTTTTTACCAAATCCCTTAAACTACGAAATAAACAGCTAAAACCGTAAAATAAACCTTGTAAAAAAGGTACGTGAAGTTTAGTACCAAAATAAGGAGGCATACTAATCATGCAACTCCCAAGTACCCTGAAAAGAAAAATTTCTATACTATGTATCAGCTCTTTTTTATGGGTAGATTTTTGTTTTGCGTCTGTCGGTGCAAGTGACGATCTGCTTATAGAAAGAGCTACTGAAGCTGCTACTCGGATTGCAAAAGGTCATAAAGACAGTTCGGAGTTACTTGCAAAATTACTAGCAAGAGATGTAGAGGTTATCTTCATCATGGAAAAGAAAGGTCTACAAGGTGGTGAGATCTGGAACCTTTACCACACGAATTTTCATGATGACCTGGAAGCATTTGTTAGAGGTATTAGAAGTGTTGAAAAGGATGACAACAGCTAGGTGATTTGGGGAGTCGATTATTCTTTGTCTGACCAAACCTCATACGCAGTTTCTCGGAGCAGGATTTGATTGAGCTGTGTCTTCTCAAAGTCTACTTCAATTTTGTACAGGCTTTTTAGCTGCTCAAAGAACTCTTTACCTTTTTTCTCAATCCAATCTCTAACCTCTGGACGGACCCTAACTTTCATTTTAGTGCAGCCAGTTTGGATATGGTGACGGTGTATTTCCCGCAATAAATCATAAGCTTCGGTTTCTGTGCTGCGCACTCTTCCCTTGCCATCACAAAATGGACAAGTTGTGAGCAGTCTCCTTTCTAATGATTCAGAAGTGCGTTTGCGTGTCATTTGCACAAGTCCAAGCTCGCTCACTCTGAGAACATTGGTTCTAGCTCTGTCAGTTTTTAGCTCTTCAACTAGGGTGTCATAAATTAGTTCGCGATCAACTTGGTCTTCCATATCTATGAAGTCGACAACGATAATGCCACCAATATTTCTTATGCGGAGCTGCTCGACTACTTTCTTAGCTGCCTCTATATTGGTGCTCAAGATGGTGTGTCTAGCATTTGCCTTACCCACAAACCGACCGGTATTTACATCAAATGAGGTGAGTGCTTCAGTTTGTTCAATGATTAAATACCCTCCAGAAGGGAGTTCAACCCGTTCACCCAGAGCTCTACCAATATCAATTTCAACCCCATGGACATCAAAAATAGGTGTTTGATCTGTATATAGATTAAGCTTTTGATATGCGCCTGGAATGGTGGCTTTTAAGAAGGATCCTAATTGTAAATAGGTTTCATGATCATCGACGGTGATGCTACTTATGTCGTGACTGTAAAGATCACGTGTAACTTTTTGAGAAACATCTAGGTCTTTGTGAAGTAGGCTAGGAGCACGGGAGACCGAGATGGCTTTCTCAAGTTGGTGCCATAGTTTAATGAGATAGCCTAGGTCTTTTTGTAAGACCTCTTTTTCGACTCCAATAGCAGCTGTTCTAATAATAACACCGGCTCCTTCAGGAACCATACCTTCTACAATTTCTTTCAAACGCTCACGTTCTTCCTCAAGTTCGATTCTACGAGAGATACCGATATGAGAAAAATTAGGCATTAAAACCAGGAATCGTCCTGGAATTGTTTGGTACATGGTAACCCTGGGGCCTTTGGTGCCTAATGGCTCTTTTGCTACCTGTACAATGATTTCTTGGCCATCTCTTAACACCTTCTCAATGGGCCGTTTATCAATTAATTTTTTTTCATCCCCCTCTTCGGAGAGAGAAAGAGTGGTTTTTTCATGCTGAGGGTCCCAAACATCGCCTCCAAATAAAAACGCAGACTTGTCTAGGCCTATATCGACAAATGCTGAATTCATTCCGGGGAGTACCCGAGTAATAATTCCCTTGAAGATATTTCCAACTATGCCCTGATCATGGATACGCTCGATAAAGATTTCGGCCATGTTTCCATTTTCAAGAAGGGCAATGCGAGTTTCAGCAAGATTAACGTTAATGATCAGTTGTTTTTCCGTCATAAAAAATATGCTCTGCTTTTAAGTCTGCTAATATTTCTTCGGTTGCACCTAAGTAAGACTTGATCAAAGCGTTCGCTCTCTGGCCATTCTCATACCCGGTGTGAATTTGGTCAGTCCACCATTTTGCTAAATCATTTTTGTTTTTAATAATGCTTATAACTTTTGCTTCTGCTAATAATACGGCTTCACCACTATTTTTATAAAGAGGACCATATGCAAGTGCAAGTGCGTAAAATGCCGGTTCTAGCACATTATGCACCTGATAATGCAGCGCTCCCCCGATGAATGCTAGCTGGCCGCAACAGTATAGCTCCGACAAGATACCTACAGAATCGACAATGATCACGTCATAAGGTGCTCGTGGAATATCTTGAGGTTTGTCCTGAAGAGGGAGCATGGTAGAAAGGCGCCGAAAGCTGAGTTTTAGCTTTTGACAGTCTTGCTCAACTGCGGTTAAAGCAGGCTCTTCTGGCTTATGCAAGGCTACCATCACCTGTAGTGATTTATTTACTTGTTGCCTTAAATCGGCCAATGCTCCAAGCCCAAGCTCCACATCCTTTTCCCACGCACTACCAAGTACCAAGCGTGAATCAACCTTACCAAATTGATCAAGCAAATCTTGGTGTTTGCCAGCCTCAGCTTTCTTAAGCATGGAGCGCTCGAATACACTGTCGTATTTACTATCACCTGTGCAAATAAGTTTTTGAGCAGGTATTTGCAGGTTTTGAGTAAAGTATGTTTGTTCATGCTGTGAGACAAAATAGATCTTACGAAAATACTTGAAAAGTTTGCTTTTAAGTCGATGTTGTACCTGGGATTTTGCAGAAAGGCTTTTACTTGCATTAATCAAGAAGACCCCCTCGTTCCAAGAACTTGCGAGTTTCAAAAAACCAGGCCATACCTCATGCCTAACTACGAAGCTAGCTTTTGGTTTGAGGGCTCTGAAAACGCGTTTCCATGACCAGTAGGAGTCTATGGGCGATAGAAAGAAATAGCGTTTTTCTTTTCTTGCTTGGGCGAATTGATAACCAGAGAGGGAAAAAAAACAGATTATTACATCGTTACCCGCGTTTTCTAACTTTCTTGCAAGGGGAAGACCTTGCTCATACTCACCGGCAGAACTGCAGAAGAACAGGTAACGATCTTTATGTTTGGCGGAAACTAGGTTTCTGAAATTCTGTGCGTGCTTCAGACCACGGTTCCAAAAATAAGGCTGAAGATTGGAAAAAAAAAAGGCTAGAATGGTACCGATACTCGCAATCCCATGCATGCACACAGACCATGCAAAGTAGGCCGGACTGAGAGGGAGGCTTGCAATTGGTCCTTGAGCTTTAGAGTTATGGATGGACCTGGTAATCATGTTTATGCATTCTCTTCCTGGCAATACTATGTTTTATAACTGTTTTTTCCGGTATAGGGGCCTTTTTTACCAATAAATTGACAATGTGCTCAGATATTTCTTCTGTGGAAATACTTGTGAAGCACAGATGGTCCCAGTACCTACATGGGGTTTTACCATGCTTCGAGCAAGGGCGACAGCCCAGGGGCACTGAAAATGCTCTGCTACCTTCCATGCGGGGAGCGAATCCAAAACCCTCTACGGTGGGTCCAAATAGCACTGAGCTAAGAGTGCCAACGGTCTCAGCAATATGACCAAGTGCTGAATCATTACTGATAAGACATTTTTGGCCTTTAAGAGCTAGGGCAGTTTCCCAAAGGCTGAGTTTGCCGGCAAGATTTAAGACAGGTTCATTCCATCCCAATTGATCTAGCAATTCTAGGATCACTTCTCTATCCTTACTGTCGCCTACAAGTAGGAGGCCAAGAGGCTGGTGTCCTTCACCCAGGCGCCCATAGTACTTTGTTCGGACCTCCGAAATAATATCTTTAAATAGGCTGACTGGTGCACGTTTTGCTTCAAATGAGGCTCCAGGAGATACAGCGAGCCAGCTTCCAAACTTTAGTTCTTTTTGCCAAGGCCTTATTTTTAGATCATGGTCTGTTGGGAGCAATGGATATGGGTCGAAAGACTCGATGTCATTACGCATTTCAGGAGGCAACTGCTCCTTAATAGCTCGAAGTACAGTCGCGGCCATGGTCTGATACTGTAAGGCTTCGGGTTTAGTAGCTCGTTTTGGCAAGGTACGCTTTCGCCCATAGATCCTACCTTCAAAAATAAGTCGGTTCCGCCAAATCTGTTGTTTATCACAGGTATAAACTGGTTTCTTATAGAGACGTTTAAAGTTTAAACCAAGCCATCGAGACCTGAGGTTGGTCTGAAGGTCGATAAAAAAATGTAGATCACTGAGTTGTTTCAATACCTGAGACAACTCAGTGTCTTTGTTTAGTTCAACGCAACGTACGTCAGGAAAAGCAGATTTGATCAGGCCAATAGAAGGGCTTTTGCCGATCCAAGTGACTTCAATAGGCATTTTTAGCTGGTTAAGAAGGTGCAAGCAAGAAGTGGCCAACACAACATCGCCAATACTGCTGGTACGCATGATTCCGACTTTTAGTGGGGGGCCATGAGGTGAGGGTAAAAACATGGTATGCTCCCTAAATTACTTAAAACATTGATATTTTACTGTTTCTGAACGTTCTGAACTAAATCTACTTGAGTTAGGATGGCCTCCTCTTAGATGGGGCCAAAATTGAGATTATGCTAAATGCATTTTTGCATTTTTTATAGCAAAATTAACTTCCAAGCAATCTTTAGATAGCATTCTACCAATAAAATTCATAACAAATGACAAAGTGTGAGGTGCCTTCAAACTTATTGTATAATCTTATTAGTTAACCTTTAAAAGCTTTGTTTACTGAAGCTGAAGATGAAGGAGAGGGTAGCGTGGGGACTCTAAATTGGATGAAGGGTCTTTAGCATGAAGAAAAATAGCAGTGGCTCACACAAAAAAAGCCTTAGTGTCATTTATTTCGTTGACGCAAAAAAAACTCGTTCTTTCAGCTTATCTTTGACGAAGGTAAATTTAATACTAACAATTTTTTTCGCTCTGGTTTTCTGGTCTGGATTAAGTATTTACTTTGTCTTCGAGTCATCTCAAGAGAAAAATAATCTCAAAGATCGTCTACACGCTTCTTTAGCTACTATATTTGAATATCAAAGTAGATACGATGGTGTATATGAATTAGCTTATCCCAGAGTTGTAAAAAAAGCAGTTTCTTCATTTGCTGATAAAGAAGAAAAAGAAATTTTAAGCAAGGAAGAACAAAAAAATATTGCTGAAACACCAGATAAAAAAGCAGAAAATCAGCCTTCCATAGCTGAAAAAGAGGAAACAGAGAAATTTGATCCGAGAAACATTGTTCTATCCATAGAAAAAGTCGAAGCAAAAGCTGATTCTGATTGGCCTGTTATTGTGGAAGATATCTCATATCAAAAAGAGCAAGATGACTTTGAGTTGAACTTTGCTATCAGAAATACACAAAGTCCTGAACGGGCTGAAGGTTATATATGGTCTGTTGTTACCCTCATGAATGCAAAGGGAGAAAAATCATTCATTTCATCACCAATTGGTGTGAAGTTGGATGAAAAAGGAAAAATACAGAACCCACCTAAAGGTGCAAATTGGTATAGTATTCGATATTACAAGGCAAAGAGCTTCTACTTCCAGATTCCAGAAGCAATGCAAATCAATATCAAAGAAATCAAAATCAGTATGATGAACCTAGAAGGCCAAAGAAGTGTATATAACCTCCCGGTGAGCCGCTCCCATATCAAGGAAGCTCAGAATAGCTCAGGACGCAGAAACCCAATCAATATAGCCCGGTAGGCATTCGATCACTCCTAAAAAGATCTCATTGGTATAAAAAAATGTTTGCCTCAGGTCAGTTTAGAAATAATTCAAAAACACTATGCATCTTTTTTAGCCTAAGCTTGCTAGTGGCTTGTGTTCATAATAAAATTACAATTGAACAACGCCCTTTACGGAGTTTGGAACTAGAAGCAAAAACTATATTGTCGAGCCCGATGCAATGGACTTTACCCGAACCCTTGCCCCAGCATCTCATTGTTCCAAGTAAGCTCCTTGCCCTACATAAAGTGGTAAGTGCACATGTTGAACTTAGACGAGGTCCAGGTACTGACTATCCTATTAATGATCAACTACTATCCTACGATAGTTTAGTTGTAGAGATAGAAGAAAGTGGAGTATGGCGAAAGATAGCGGTGCTTGATACCGAAATTGCTGGTTGGGTTCATCGTAAACAGATCAAAAGGATACCTTTAGCAAAAGTAACAGTCATTAAATTGCCAATCAGATTGTTTCCGGTGGTTCGGACTTTAAAAAAAATCCACAAGATTCGAGATTTTAGAGATGAGCTGGGAATCAAGGTTGCAATTCCACAAGATACACCACTATTGAGGTTAAATAAGGGAAAAAAAGGAGTATTGGTTTGGTTGTCGCACACAAATTCGGTAGCATGGTTATCGAAAAACTCATCATTTTGAAGATTATTTTACTACTTAGTTCTTGTGCAAGTACACTCTCCGGAACAGTTTATGATGAGCATGGGAATATTGTTAGAACGGAAAATGGTATGATCAATATAGTCCCGCTTGATAAGAAACAAAAACCATTAACAGTTTCAGTGGTAATTACAAAAGATGGGTCTTATGAAGTTAAAGATAAATTGCCAGTGGGCTACTATTTTTTGGAAGCTCTTGTTCCCGGTTATGAAATTACCTCGCTGCGCTTCCATGTAGATTCGGTCGATGAAATGGACCTAACCTTAATCAAGTCGGATCATAGGGATACTAGCAATGAACCAATACATGCCCTGAATCAAGAACCGCAGCGTAAAGAACCCGGAAAAGTTCGTTTAGATCCACCGGGATTTTGAAAACTGCAAACGGAGGCACTATGAGCCATCTCTTCAAAATATCAATCAAATTCTTGCTGTTGATGATTGTTTACCAGTGTAATGAGGAAGTTTCATCGAAATTAAAGGTAATTGTCCTTAATAATCAAAATGTTCCTATCCATAATGCCACAATTTCACTTGATGATATTAAAATTGGTAAAACCGATAAGGATGGCGTTTATTACCACGAATTGAAGGGTATAAAGGGAAAAGCTCTCAAGCTAGAAGTGACAAAAGACAGTTCAACCCACTATTATGCACCTTATTTTGAAAAAATTGTACTCTCTCCTGATAAGCATAGTCCAATAAAGGTAAAGGCTATCCTTTATTCAGTTCCAAAGCCCAAAAAAGATAAAGGTATGACGAATAATCCTTCTGTAGAAGAAGGGGATGATTTACCTATTTTGGTTGATTCTCACGGCTTAGTTGAAGAGAAACTCAAAAAAGTAGAAGAAGTTAGAAGCAAAGATAATACTATTGTCGATTCTAATATTTCTCACCAACCTATTGATCACTTTAAGATCGATAAGAACAAACCGTTTCAGGGTGATCTAAAAAAATTAAGTATTATTGCTAACAAGATCGCTTACACTGTGCATGTAACTAATCAAAAAAAAAGTGTTGCTGATGCCGAGGTTTACCTCGGTGACCCTGTAAAGGGTTTCCTTAAGTCAGCATGTAAGACCAATCTCAAAGGAAAATGTACGATCAAATTGCATCCAGGGAGGAATAAGGTTCTATCCTTTGTTGTAAAGAAACAAGGTTTTGTCACAAAAACGTTAACAACCAGGCTTAAAAAAAAAGGCTTTCTTAGAGTTTCCCTCACGCGAGGTCAGTGTCTCGATCTATTCACACTTAAAAGCAATTATCATTACCTAAGAGGAGTCTCTGGTATTAGCGTTTATGTGAATAGTAGAAAGGTAGGTCATACAGATAAGTTTGGCCATCTTTCGTATGTTTATCAGGGTCCAAGTGATGATTTGCTAAAGGTTTCTTTTAAGACTAAAAGATATCTCCCTGAAGTATTTGAAGTAGACTTCGTTACTTCTCCTAAAATGACATTAACAAGATTCTTGACTGACAAGACTCCACCAAAACCTAGATTTACTCTACTTCCAGTTAGACTTGCGGGAATCCATACCGAAAAAATTCCTGATATCAAAAAAGTGAACCGCTTTCTTCATAGTGCAAGCAAGTTTATCATGACGAAAAATAATGCTCTTGAATTTCCTTATGAAAACTTGATGAAGCATTTAGGAGATGAGGCTAAGAAAGTCAATGACGTAATTACGAAGGGTTGGACTGGGCTTAATATAAAAGCTCATGTAGATGCACTTATTCTTCCAACGATATTAGATAAGAACGGCAGTATATACGTTGATATTAGCCTTTATAATAATAAAGGAGAAATTATCGCAGCAGCTGCCCACAAACTAGAAGATTTCAACAATCGTATTGCTTACAATAAGCTAATGAAAGGGCTTGCGCTTAAAATTAACCGCTTATATCCGTTTGAGGGAGCTGTTTTAGGTGCAAACAAAAAGGCACTACGTATAAATTTAAACAAGAAAAATACACCATTTTTGGCAAAAAATGACCTTATCGAAGTTTTTGGACGGCAAATTAATCCGCTTGGAAGTGCACAAGAACACAAGAAAATTGGCATAGCAAAAGTCAGTTCGGTCTCAAATGAAGCTACAGTTGCAGAGCTTGTTTGGCAATCACCGCGCTCAGTAATAGGCAGAGGTGATATGATTATTTTGCGTAAAGGAATTAGTCAAGACAATTTGAAACGCAAGAATTATCCAATACTTGTTAGCGAGAGTTTACCTACTGGAAATAGGAAGGGCAAAGGTATTGCCCAGGTAAATGTGTATTTAAACAATCATTGGTTGGGATCCAGTAATGAACGTGGTCTAGTAGCAATCCGGAATTCTAGGGATCTTGCTAGCGGGGGTGCCCTAACCTTTGTGAAACATGGTTATGAAACTAAGAATGTTAATTTATTTGGGCGAAAAAAAGGAAGACTAGATATTACCTTGAATCGCCTGCTTGCATTTGTTCAAATTGATAGTAAACCAGCTGGAGCTAAAGTGTATCTAGATGGCTCATATGTGGGGCAGACCCCAATTCATCAACCTTTTGAGACCAGCAGTGGATTCATTAAATTAAGGCTTAAGTCACCTCCAGGTTACAAAGATATCGCTCAAGTGCTCGAATTAGAGGAAGGTGTTCTTGACTTGACTGGCGGAGCTAGCATCCTCTTAGAGCTTGATATATTAAGGGGAATTACTGATCTAATTAAACTTGAAAGCTATGAAAAAGCAATCAGTATGCTGGAGCGGATTGATAAACAGCATTCGGATTACCTTAGAGCCCAGCATTTGTTGGGGGAGGTTTTTTTGAGCAAACTTAAAGATCCAGAATCAGCAGCCAAAGCCTTTGAAAAAGTGCTCCAGAATCCTAGAGTAAATTCTTTCCACAATAAACAATTCATAGGTTCCTATATTAATTATGTAGAGGCTTTAAGCCAGATGGCACATAAGAAAGAAGAGAATAATTGGATTCAGGCAAAAGAAATATATGAAAAAGTCCTTGGATTTGGACAAAAGATTCAGTCTCAACTTAAGTTTGTACCCAGTGATCAGCGTATTTTGGCTAGTAAGAAACTTAAGTACTATGAAGCACTAGCAATGTCGAAATTGTCAGCAAAAAGTCGGGATTTAAACCTTAAGCGAAAGACAATGGAAAAATGGCAAAATTTTGTTGAAGCTTATAGTGAAGAAGAAAATAAACAAGAGCTCAGTGATCTACTTGGTAATGCGAAGATATTTTTGAAGCAGGCTAAATCCACTGTATATCAAAATGATGTTAATCTATAAAAAATCATGGGTGTTTATCGCTGTCAGCTTGCTATTTCAAGTAAGCTGTCAGAAAACCCATTGGTCTTTTTTATCACTAGATAAAATATTTTGGTCTAATGAGTCAAATGGTACTTATTTTCCAGGTTTTATTTCTGAAATATTTCCTTATGCTTCTTATTTTCAAGAGCAGTTTAAAAACCAGGAGGTCGCAAAATCTGGTATTAAAATAATACAAATTCAACAGCTGACTCAACATAAAACACCCTCACATGAGGCTAGCTTAAGTTGGTCTAGAAACGGGTATTTACTGGGATATGAGGTTGTAAAAAATAGACAAAGGAAAATTTTGCTAAGGGACCTTTCACAGTCGTATAGCAAAACATTAGCTATTTTTCCAGTAGATGATGAACCTTTTTATAGCCTAAGCAATACAAAGCCAATGTACCGCTCATATAATGCTTTCCTTAGATGGTCTTATGATTCAAAGCAGTATTCTTTTATGTCAAATGGAGGCCTTGGAGATTTTAATATTTACGTTGGTGCAATAGACTCTGATGAACATTTGATAGCACCAAATCCTGCTAAGGATGGTTTCGCCACATGGAATCCTCAGCATCATGAGATAGTCTTTACTAGCGCTAGGACTGGAAAGGGCGATCTATACCTTTTTCGCAGAGGTGTTAGGGAGAACAGATTAACTTTCAATGATACTCCTGATCTTTATCCCGAATGGGCAAAAGATGGTGAAGGAATTATTTTTATTTCCGGAGATCTCCAGAAACATAAAATGATGGTCCTTCTTAGGGATCGGAGAAGTAGGATGTGGCACAGACCTTATCCGTTTATTATCTCATATTTAGAGCAAATGCGACCGATTATTTCTCCTAATGGACGCTTTGTCGCATTTTATTCAATGGGTCAGGATGGGAAATGGAATCTTCATGTATTGCCTTTCATCCGAGATAAAACCTACAGTGATGAGCATTTAAAAAAATCGATAATTGCAAGAAATGTATTCCTCGACCTCAACTCAGGAGTTGCTTGGACACCTGATAGTAAGAAAATATTTTACATTGAAAACAACTTGGCAAAAGCAAATAGAATATTTGCATATCACTTGACTTTGGGTAAAAGGTACTTAATCAATACTAATACATCAATGAATCACGATCTTATAATGTCTAAACTTGGTATTCTTAGTTTTTGTGCTCAAAGTGGTTCCTGGGATCGGGTATTTATGGCTCTAACTAACCAAGGAATACAAATTCAAGGTAAGCGTAAAAATGAAGGAAATTTACATATAAAATATATTCACTAATAACTTAGGTAAGATCTGATGAAAAATTTACTTATAACACTTCTCATGGGGTTCTCCTTCCAGCTTAAAGCAGACGTATCATTGAACTATGGTGAGACTTCCAGGCCTGAGCATATAGATCCTTATACCACACAGGATGCAAGTGCCTATCGGATGGTAGACTTGCTATTTGATAGTTTAATTGAATTAGAGCAAGATTATTCATATAGCCCATCTCTAGCTAAGTCATATTCAATCACTAAGGATGGTAAACAGGTTCTAATGGAGCTTAGTGAACAGGTGAAATGGCATCCTTATATGGGAAAGGTGCATAATTTTACCTCGGATGATGTGCTTGCAACCGTCAGGCTTTTATTGGCTAGTGATAGTGGGATTCCTAATAAGTCTCGATTTGATATTATCGAATCTGTTCAGGCATTAGATAAATATAAAGTGCTGTTTACCTTGAAAAGAGCTTCAGTTGACCCCCTTAAGTATCTGGGATTCAAAATACTACCTGCTTTTCGTTTTAAAGAAAAAAAACCATTTAATCGAAATCATGAATTTGGAAAAAATCCTACGGGCACAGGGCCTTATTTAATAAATGATTTTGGTGATAATGGCGAGATTAAATTAGTTTCAAATCCATCTTATTTTAAAGGGAATGTAAATATACCTGCATTTACAATGAAACCTTTTACTGACCAGAATATTATGACCCAGGCTCTTTTATTTGAGAGTCTGGATCTCTTGACTTATGTCAGTCCTAAGCGTCTTGACGAAGTATTGGCAGATCAAAATTTTGAAGTTAAACCGTACGCCTCCTTATCATATTCCTTTATTGGCTTTAATACTAAAAATGGACTGTTGTCGCGTAAGTTGTTCAGGCAAGCATTGAACTATAGTATCAATCGGAAGGAAATGCTTAAAGCGTTTTTTGAAAATCGTGGAAACTTAATATCTGGTCCATTCCCTCCAAGTTCTTGGGCTTATAACCTTGATGTGAAGCCATATGAATATGACATAAAACGGGCAAAATCCACCTTTCAATCCATAGGATTAAAATATGATGGTTCAGGCAAGTTGCTAAACTGGAAAAAGCAGCAAGTGAGTCTGAGTTTTTTAATACCGATTGCCGGCGAAAAAGAGATGAATAAACGTATTGGTGTGGCTATTCAGGCCTACTTACAAAAGGTTGGTATTAATCTCAAGCTTGAATTTGTGGACTGGCATATTTGGAAGCAGCGAGTACTTGTCGAAAAAAATTATGAAATGACTGTTGCCATGTGGAATTTTGATGATGCTGCAAATATAGAAAGTCTGTTCCATAGTTCAGAAATTAAACCTTGGGGCAATAATTTTGTGCAATATTCTAATCCTGAAGTTGATGCCCTCTTGGCAGAAGGCTCCTATACGAATGATTTTGAAAAAAAAATAGCTATATTTCATAAACTCCACAGTATCCTGGCTGTTGAAAGTCCATACTTATACCTTTGGACCCTTAAACATCACGCAGTTTTTAATCGAAAATTATCTGGTGTCAAAATAGATCCTTTTTCCTTTTTCAAATATGTTAAACAGTGGAGACTAAGAAAATTAGATAAGGTTATGTGATGGCAGAAGCTGAATTAGATGAAGAGAAAAAAGCGGCCCAAGTTGTTGAATACCTCCAGGGTCCGAGAAAAAAGCGTAAAAATTATGTTGTTATGGCGATGGGTTCAAATTTTGATCCTGACCTTTCTTCCAATGTTTCAGCATATATTCGTAAGAATTTTTCTAATCTTGCAATTGCTACACCGAAAAGTGGTGAAGAACTAAATAGGCTATTTTCTCGGCAGATACTTTTAGTTCTTGTAGATGATACTTTTACAGATCTTAATGAATTGTTGCAAAGTATTAAGTACTTAAAGGAAAAAAAGCGTGAGCAGTTGGTTCCAATCTTGTTTTTTACCGAAAACGTAACAGCTCTTGTAAAGGCTTATCATGAAGTGCTTCTGCCTTATCAGGAGCTTGATAATTATATCAGCCATCGCTCAATGCCTTTATCACAAATATATTCAAGGATTCAATCTACACTTAGTCAAAAAGGTGCTCGTCGGAGTAGACGATATGAATTTGATCTAGGTGTTAAGTATTACCACTTGCGCAGAGATGGTTATTTTGATGGTAGAATCATAGAAATGAGTGCTCATGGTGGTATTATACATTCTATTAAAGATGAAATATTTAATGATGGTGATCAACTTAAAATACATATTCCTATATTTGGTTTTATGCCTTTAGAACATGGTGAATATATGCGTATTTCTGCTAGAGTTCGACGGGTGCTCATGGGAGGAAGTAAAGCAAGTGTAAGTTGGGAATACCTTAGTCAAGAACAATATGTGGCTCTGACTGCATTTATTCTACAATATGTAAATAACCATATATTAAGGCAGCAAAATCGTCGACGCTAATATTTTTTACCTAAAAATACTATGTCTGTAAGTTACCTATAAGCCATTACCTACTGACAAAATCACTTAATGGCAAATAACACTTTCTTCTAAGGAAGTGATGATTTAATTTGAACCTCATGAGCCTGAATTATCGCTAATATGGCAGTGAGGTATCAATGACTATTTTAAGGAAAAGTCATGCTTTAATTGGCATGGCATTACTAAATATTTTTCTTCATCACCCAGTGTATGGGGAAGAGCAGTTCAAAGACCCTATTATATCACTCTCCCTATCCATAATCGGTAAACAAAGACTTATAAAAGAATCTCTTAATGGAGCAAAAAACGCACTAGAAAAATTTATCAATGATGCTGTACTGCCAGCTCAAAAAGTTAGTCCTCCCGAGCAAAAATGTAATGAAGGAAATATCGGAAAATATGGGATCATGGATGCTTGGAAGGTTTGCCCCGGCATACCAGATTACTTTTTTAGTGATGGAAACCGAGTCCCTAACCTAAGGCCAAGACCTGTCTATCTTCAACTTGGAAAGACAGTCTTTAGGAATGTTGTGTTTGATGATATCAGGGTACCTTGTGAGGGTACAAGTTGCGATATTATCATACCCTTAAAATCCCTGGAAATTCACAGCGAGCTGGACGTAAAGGTATTAAATAAGTCAAAAAAACTAAAAGCCCATGAAACAATAATAAAGTTGAATCCTATAACCTTAAAACTTGATAATGCCTTAGGTAATCGTAAGCCCTTCATAAAGCTAAGGGGTACCCTACAAGCTAACAAAAATAGTCAAAGTATATTCAAATTTGATGAGAAAAAAAGCTTAATGTATTTTCCTCATGGCCTAGTAAAAATGGATCTTGCCCCCCATCTTAATCGTCGAAATATTGGGCAAATTATGAATACAAGCGGTAAATTATCAGTCAATAAATATGTGTTTTCTACTTTGCTTGGAGTTTCAGGCGTTTTAAATGAGGACTTATCAGAGCTTTATAAATTGATTGATTTGGATAAATTAATTAATGATCATTTCAATGATCCAGGAAAGATTGGACACGTAAATAATCTTGTCAATAGCAAATTGTTACCAACACTCCTAAGGTTGATCAACGAAGGCATTAAAAATGCCGATATTTTTGGAGGAAGTCAATACACAATACCAGGGCATAGGCTTCAGGACCTTTTAGATCAAAGCAAATTGTTTCAGTTGATCGGTTCTTTGCACGACTATATTATTTCTTTACACGATTTTTCCGATGGCTCTAACGATGAATTGACCGAGTACAGCTATAACGGGCTATTGCTAAACCAAGCTATCTCAGGTTTAGAGCACTCTCGCAATACTCAACTTATAGATAAACTCAAAGAAGTTTTGAAACTGACCAAGTCTTTGAAAAATAAGACGAAATATCCTCATATTGAGGCACAGTTAAGTGGTCAAGTTATGGCAATTGAAGATACTTGTAAAAGGCTAATCGTTCAAATTAAGAAGAATGAGGCTATGTATCAGCAAGATATCCAGTTGGTATTGGATCTTGAAAACCACAATGATGGTGGAATGAAACTTCGACTATCTGAAGTCTTAGAAAATGCTTCGCAGCAGAATGTTGTCAACAGGAGTGATTGGGACTTGGCAGGATTTGTTGGATTCAATACCTTAAACCGCATTCTTGAGAATTCCCACCATGAGAAACGTTTAGATTTTTGTTTGAATAATAACCCATCTTTGGTTTGTTCTCAAGATAACTCACAAAACCAGAATGTACTCCATGTTATGAGCGAGCAAGCTCCTCAGATCATTTGGGATCCAGAAAATTCACTTCACTACTTAAGTCTTCAATTGAGAGTCGGTGAATCCCGTGTTGGTTATCGTATATACTTAAAGCCTAGTATTGATGATAAACTTAGAATAATTTTTTTCAATCGTATAGAGATTGATAATCCACCGGAAGATGAACAGTTAGAACAAATTATCATAAATCATATGCTGGCTTTTATTCGCTCTATACACCCACTACTTGAAAATTTAGTACCAAAAACTTTAAAGGTCGGAGAACTCAGTGAGCAAGAAGGGGCTTATCCTTTAGAATTTTCCTGGCTTGATTTTCATGAGATAGCAGTTTTGCCCGGAGGCTTTCTTACAAGTGGTAAGGTGAAAGAAGAAGCCGATCAGATTGCGCTATGATTGGACGTCTCTTGGTTTGATATTCCATTTTTCCAAAGCTCTTCCCGGACTACCCATGATATTGTAGCCTCCATCAACATGCACGAGCTCACCCGTGATACCCGATGCCAGGTCACTAAGGAGGAAGCTGGCAGTATTGCCAACTTCTTTAGCACTTACGTTTTTACCAGATGGTGCAATTGCTGCATTCATTCCTAGCATATCCCCAAAGTCTCCTACTGCGGATGCTGCTAGAGTCTTAATTGGACCAGCGCTAATTGCGTTTACACGAATACCTTTTGGACCTAAGTCATAGGCTAAGTACTTTACTGCACTTTCAAGGGCTGCTTTTGCAATACCCATAAGGTTATATCCAGCCACTACTTTTTCTCCGCCAAAATAGGATAGGGTCAGCATAGAACCACCATTGGGCATAAGTTCTGATGCCGCTCTTGCAGCTGCAATAAAGCTGTATACACTTGTTTCAAGTGCAGTCAAGAATCCTGACCTACTTGCTTGTATTGTCTGGCAGCGAATATCTTCGAGCGGTGCAAAAGCTATAGAGTGAACTAAAAAGTCAATTTTTTCATAACTTGAAGACACTTTGGTGAAAAAAGAGTCTATCTCCTGATCCTGATTACAGTCGCATGGTGCCACTAAGCGTGGGTTCATAGTGTCGACAACTTTTCTAACTCTAGCTTCCATTTTGCCCTTATCATCGGGTAAGTGGCTAAAGCCAAGCTGAGCTCCTTGCTCGAAAGCGCTCTCTGCTATGGCAGCAGCAATGGAACGGTTGTTTGCTACCCCCATGATGATTCCGGTTTTTTCTGTTAATAGCCCCATAAGACTCCCTAAGTTTGATTAAAAGGTGTTGGGTCGTTCCATTTAGCACATACGTATAAAAGATGGCCAATAAGTAGGGAACAATTGTGGGATCAAGCTACCATATTCAGCAAGCTTAGTGATCAGGTTTTTGTGATGAGCTAAATTGGGTAATTAAGAATAATGGGTTTGAATTAGTAGATTTGTAAATTAGATAAGATAATCCCAATTTATCATTGGGATATATTAAGAAAAAAGACAGTGCCCAAGAAGCATTTGGGTGCCCAAATTTCAAATTAAGGCAACAATTCCGATGACACCTATAAGGGGAGGGTCAAGTTAATGTTTTACAGGTGCTCATTAGCGATCATATTTTCCATAATTTGGTGCAACGAGCAAAGCATTAGTTTTTCGTACCCAAGCATCAAAAAATCTCCGAGTATATCTATTGCCAACTCCTTCTTAGGTGTCCCTTATCGGGAAGATGGTGTAGAAAATATTTTGGGCTTGTATACAATTTTCAACATGCCAGAGCGAATTTTTTCCGAGCCAGGCCTTAATTGTAGTGGCTTTTTATTGAGTGTGATCCGACAGATCTATCAGAAACCAATCACTATAGAAATGGTAGAACGAGATCGCAAGCATGATAGTGGTGAGGGCTCAAAATTGGGGCACGATTGGGACTATGGACTTGATGTCATATGGAATCTTGTGGAAGCAACGGGACAAAGAGCCACTCACATTCTACCAAGGCGGGTTCAATGGAACCGCGCCCGTGGATTTAATTTACACAAAAAACACCTTTGGGAGGAAGTTCTAGGAAGAATAAAACCTGGAAATCTTTATCTATTTTCTATAAATAAGGAAACTAGAAAACGGGGATATCAGCATATCTTTTATCATGTTGGCCTTATAATCCCTGACAAAGATGAACATGCATGGTTTTATCATGCAACCAAAAAAAGTAATGTTCACCGCATGGACCTTAATAGTGAAGCAGGTTTGGAGCGATTTTTTTATCAATTTGCGGAGTCTAAGGTGGGTCCGAAATATATTTATATTCTAGAAATACCTGAACCGAATCTAATAAACTAGATACCAACCTCTACACCAAGTAGGAGGTTCGTACTTGTTTTACTAACGCTTTCGTCAATTTTAAATTCGACTCCACTCACTTCAAAGGTCTCATAGTCTAAGGTTTCATTGCGCATTGAAATCTGGAAAAGTGCGCTCGCTAGAGGAATAAACGGAAGTGAGTATGTTGCACCTACAGCGAAGTGGGTTCCAGAGCTTTTTAAGGGAGCTGTAGCATCTAGTGTTTGAGTTCCCACGGGCAACTTCATTTTTAAGGTGTATGCACCAAATGGAATATATCCGATTTTTGCAAAGGGAGTTATGCCAATAACCTTGCTGACCATAGGTAGCCAAGCTGTAAGCTGTAGGTCAACTACAAGTCCATTTAGTTCATAGTCGTTACCATCGGCAGAGGCACTTGTAGTGGGCATTTGAATTCCTAGCCCAAAGCCTACAGGAACAAGGGGAATTGGGTCCAAGTGAGCGGCGACACCAAGGCTCGTTCCAGAGAAAGTTTGATCAGCAGAGCCATTTCCAATGTCTTTTAGTTCGGTGGAATCAGTACCAACCATTGCTTGAACGCTAATAAGTCCATAGCTTGTTCTAGTGAATCCAATAGTCATTGAAATGAGTAAAACTGACTTAATAAGTGGTTTTAGCATGGTAAGACCTTTTCTTATGAACTGTGAATACCTATCGATATTAACTAATCTATATCCCTGGTTTTTTCAACGATTGATAGGCTTCTGGTGTAAAAAAATAACTTTCTAATCCTTAGCCAATACATTTGTTGTAATTAAAAAATTGCACTTCTAAATAGCATTGTAATGATCTTAAAAAAGTTCCTATTTGAAAACTTAGCATTTCAAAGGTAAAAAACCTAAGCAATTCCTATTGGGAGATAAGTGAATATTTCCCAATTAATCATTTTCACAGAGGATTCCTCATGAATAGAGCTGAACTTGTAGAGTACATCGCTAACGAGATGGATACTTCTAAAGCTGAATCAGACCGTTTCCTAAGCACATTTCTTGATGCGATTTATAACAATGTCCGCAAAGAAGGAGTTAAAATTGCTGGATTAGGTAGTTTTTCTGCGGCAAAGAGGAAAGCAAGGCTGGGTAGAAATCCTCAGACAGGCGAAGAAATTAAGATTCCAGCAAAATGGGTTCCGGTTTTTAAAGCAGGAGCTGCTTTAAAAGAGTCAGTAAAGAAGCGCTAAATCTTATAAACGGTTCGGAGGGCTTTCCATAAGCTTCTTTTTAAGGGTGATTGCTCCTTGTTGGTTTCCTTGCTGATACAGCTCCTGGATTAGCTCGTCGAATTTCACTTCAAACTCTGGTAAAGCTAGTGGAAATTGAAAATCTTCCATCGCGGCATCATATTCTCCATTTTTGATCAATAACTCACCACGTAAAAACCGAAACTGTGGATTGATTTGGTCGAAGTCAAGCCAGCGAGAGTAGCGCCAGAATCGTATCACTGGCTCTTGTGAACTGGCGTCAGCAAGATATAGATCTCTTATCATATTTGTTTTCGTCATGCCTGTAGCGACGCTAAGGCACACAATACTACTCATGAGTACCAACCCACCTGATATGACTTTACGGGGTGCTAAGAGCTTATTAGGTACTGAAAAAAGTGAGGCAAGGCCTAAGATCATACCTGATGCCAAACCACCGAGGTGAGCAGCGTTATCGATACCGATTCCTATTGAATCCGAAAGTGAAAAGATGAAATTTAAGCTGATTGCTAAGCCGATATTTAAAAGTGCCATGAAGGTGAAAGGGCCAGGGATGAACTTAAACTTACGTGTAGGTTTGTCAACGGTTTCTACTTCGATGATATTTCCTTGAACTAAGACTTCAGCCTGAGTTTGGCGGCTTTGGAACTCATAAACCCATTCTACGATAACTCCTACTCCAATAAGACCAAATATAGCTCCCGAAGCGCCAGCACCAATTGCGGTATTACTCAATGCTGAGCAGAGGTTTCCAAATATTCCTGAAATAAAATAGATCAATAAAAACCAGAAGCTACCAACATAGTTTTCGATGATCCTACCTACAATCCTAAGTGCTGCGTTATTTAATAAGAAATGGATGATGCCGATATGCAAGAAAATAGGGCAAATAAGGCGCCACCACTCACCGTGAGCAAGAGCCACAGCTTCCTTTGCGCCAAAATTAATAAGTGTTTCGGTGCCAGGATGGAGAATTGACTTAAAAATCGAATTCCCACTCAAAGTTAGAATCACAAACATGATTCCATTAGCTATAACTAGCCTACCTGTCCATGTTTTTCGTAAATAGTTGCGATCAGAAAACTTATCTTCAAAGGGAATTCTAAAAGGGTGATTTTGTGGCTGATTCACACTAGTACCTACCTTAAGTTGAAACAATGTGGCAGAAAACTTTGCCAGCAAGCAGCCTATTGTTTCATGCAATCTAACTCATGTCCACGCTGAAGCTAGCTAGTAAGCTTTGGTTATAAGTATTGGTCAAGCTTCCATATCAATCTCAATTTTTTAACCAAAAATTTAATAATGTTTCTGTTATCGAAAGAAGCTTGAATTTTTAGAGGATGATGAAATCAGGATTGTGCATCTTAAAGTATTTTGCACCTCTTAAGTCCAAATCTTTATTTTTGAGAGACAAAAGCCAAACAGAAATTTTTCTGCCATTCTGTGGGATAAAAAGTAAAATTTGCAGAGCCTCAAATGCTTTTTTTGATTGGACTTTTGAATTAACTTCAGCTGAAAGTTCGAAGCTTGACCCAGGCTTGAGCGCTGGATGAACACTGACACTATCTAAGTAAATTTCTTGCAGATCTTTTTTTGAAGTTTCAAGTTCTTGAAAATAGATACGCTTATATTCACTATCACCGCGAGGAAATTTCTTTGTTTCAATTGCCGATACTTTAAAGATTCCATTCACTTGAACACTGCTTTGAATGCTTTTTCTAAGCTGCTTTTTTTCGGTTGCTTGGGTTTGAGTGGAGAGCAAAGTCACTAATAGGGCAAAAATTGGGAAAATCATACTTAATCTCATAGCTACCTCTGTTGGTGAAAGGTCTTGATTTGGAACTCACTTCCTAATTAAGCTTAAGTCCTTCGTCGGCAACTAGTTCTAGCAGAGATCCACTTTGTATCATTTTTGTTGTGGCTTCAATGTCTTCTCTCAATGAACGATCGTTGCTCATATAAGGTGACTGACTCCTAACACTATTATAGACCACTTGGAGTAAAGGCGAAGGTTTGAGTGGCTTAAGCAAGTCGATGGCTTGACAAGATGCTAGCAGCTCTATGGCAAGAATACTTGCAACATTCTCATTTATTTCTAGGGCCTTCCTTGCTGCAATAGGCCCCATGCTGACATGGTCTTCTTTGTCAGCCGAAGTGGGGATGCTGTCAATGCTTGCAGGGTGGCATAAGATCTTGTTTTCTGATGCTAGTGCTGCTGAAACAACATGTGGAATCATGTATCCAGAATTTAATCCAACCTCTTCGGTCACAAAAGCAGGTAATCCGCTTAGATTAGGGTTGGTAATTTTTTCTATGCGTCGTTCCGATATGCTCCCAAATTCGGCTACAGCAATGGCTAAAAAATCCATCGCCATTGCAATGGGTTGCCCATGGAAATTTCCTCCACTTATTAGGTCCCCATCCTCGAATATTAAAGGGTTATCTGTTACGCTATTGAGCTCTATATTGACCTTATTTCTTACAAATTCCAAGGTGTCTCGGCATGCTCCATGAACTTGAGGAATACAGCGAAAGCTATAGGGGTCTTGAACTTTGTCGCAGCCTTTATGGCTTTCCTTAATTTGGTCATCTCCTTCCAGCAGCATAAGAATATTGCGTGCTACCAGCTCCTGCCCAGGATGAGGGCGTGCTTGTTGAATCCTAAGGTCAAATGCAGCGGTGGTTCCTCTGATTGCATCGAGGCTCATAGTCGCAATGATGTCTGCAGATTTGGCAATAATGTTGGCTTGCTCCATCGCATATGCACCCAAACTTGTCATGAAGTGTGTGCCATTGATGAGTGATAGCCCTTCTTTGGCGGCAGGCTTTAATGGTTCAATTCCTGCAAGCTTGAGGGCTTGCTTGGCTGGGAATTTTTCTCCGTGGTAATAAATCTCACCTTCGCCAATGAGGCCTAAAGCTAGATGTGCCAAAGGTGCAAGGTCACCTGAGGCTCCTACTGAGCCCTTCATGGGAATTCTTGGCAGCAAATCATGCTCTAAAAATGCGAATATGGTATTGAGGCATTCTTGGCTTACTCCACTGTGCCCTAGTAAAAAAGTGTGTGCTCTAAGAATTAGTAAAGATCTGACCACCTCTAAAGGAGCATCATTGCCAACTCCGCAAGCATGGGAGCGAATGAGGTTGAGCTGTAATTGCTGTAGTTTTTCAGCTGGTATTTTTACCTGAGATAAGTAACCGAAACCTGTGTTAACTCCATAGATGGTTTTCGAACTTTCCAGACCTTTAATAACAAATTTTCGATACATAATCAGGTTTTGAAGGCTCTTGGCATCTATCTTAAGTTTGGGTTTTAGGGATCGTCCTAAACAAACTAACTTTTCTATAGTCAACTCTTGCTTGCCCAGAACAAACCCATCATCCATTTTTTGCCCCTTTTAAATTTTTCTCTATGTCTATACGGTGAGCTCCTTGAGCTTTTGAATTACTTTTGAGCGGTCCTTTGCTCCGTATATATAAGAGCCAGCTACAAAAGCCTTTGCTCCCGAGTCATATACTTTCTGAATGGTGGTTTCGTTTATGCCCCCATCCACTTGAATAATGACATCATTATAACGACCGATTTCTTTGAGTTTGTCAGCTAAAGTACCTACACGCTCACAAGACTGTTGGATAAATTCTTGTCCTCCAAACCCGGGGTTGACCGACATTACTAGTATGAGATCAACGTCGCTTAATAGAGGGTCTAGATGTTGTATTGGTGTGCCTGGATTGATTGCAACACCAGCTTTGACACCTTTTTCCTTGATCGATTGAACTAATCGATGTGAATGTGCTGTGGTTTCCACATGGAATGTTACAAAATTGGCTCCAGCCTTGATGTATTCGGGAATCATGTTCTCAGGGTTTTGGATCATAAGATGGACATCGAGCGGCAAAGAACAAAATCGTTTTAAAGACGAAATAAGAGGTAAGCCAAAGCTTAAATTAGGTACAAAGTGACCATCCATTACATCAATATGGTGCCAATCTGCTCCTCCATTTTCCACCTCAGTGATATCCCGCTGCAAATTTAATGGATCTGCAGATAAAATAGAAGGAGAGATAATGCTCATATTAGGTGCCTTCGGGAGAGCTAAGAAGCTGTCGCTTATTGATTTTTTTCTTTATCATTTGGGCCTTAAGCCGACTCATTCTACTAATAAACACAATCCCATCAATATGATCAATCTCATGTTGCAGGCAGATTGAAAACAGTCCTGTTGCTTCTACGCTAAACTCTTTCCCAAACTCGTCTTTGGCTTTGACCACAATAGTCTCAGCACGGTCGACATAGTCGTAAATTTCGGGAAAGCTAAGGCACCCCTCCATATAGCGAGCTTTGCCAGATTTTTTTTCGATGGTAGGATTTATAAACGTGAAGCGCTTATCGTGCCACCATTCTCGAGTATCTGGCTCCCGCACTTTATCAGCTCCCTCTTCAGCGTTAGGTTCGTGATAAGGAATGTGTATGGTGAGAACTCGTTGTAAGCTACCTACCTGATTTGCTGCCAGTCCGATTCCCTGGGCTTTATCCATTGTATCGTGCATATCTTGAACAAACTGTTGTAATATTGTGTCGAACTCGGTGACGTCGGAAGCTTTTGTTTCTAAGACTTTCGCAGGCCATTCAACTATAGTTAATACTGCCAAATTTTAACCTCATTATTTGGAATTTAAAAAATTGTTAATTGATGCAGATCTTCTCGATTTGATAAAATAGATCAGTTGATCGCTTGTTTCCATGCCATTTCTAAGTTGTCTTGTCTAGTTTAATCATTGAAATTGATTGAACTACCAATAAAACGCGGTATTTATCTATTGGAATTTTTCTTTATTTTCTTCTTTTCGAAGCTTTGCATAGGTTGACTCTGCAGTTGCTGAGACCTTGTCCCATAGGTCTTTTAACTCCTCATCAACCAGATCAATCACGGGATTATCAACCAAGACTTCATGGGCTCGGTCGTACAGAGTCCTTCCATCCCATTGAATTGATAATATAAATACCCAAACTACCAGGTGTACAAAAATTTTAAAAAGCCACTTTACTAGATCCTGAATCATATACCCTTCCTATTAAGCGCAAACTGCCACTCTAAATTGATTATAAACAGATCTTGTAATTTAGAAAGGTCAAGAAAGAATAATGAACTGAGGGACATTTAGTCCCTTAGCTTGCCAAGTCTTGCGTGTTGCCTAGTTCGTTGGAAGGGTGGGGAATGACAACACCTTCTTGGTTGATTTTGAAAAGGATGTCAAAAACCTCTGAATATTCGTTAACAAAGTAAAATTTAAGTTTTCTTTTAATATTCGTCGGCAATGTATTAAATGCAGCCTTATTCTTTTCAGGTAAAATTACATGGGACAAGTTCTCCCGCTGGGCCGCAAGAATTTTTTCCTTGAGTCCACCAATAGGCAAAACTTTTCCTAGAATCGTTATTTCTCCAGTCATACAGGTTCCAGGTAATGGTGCCTGTTTAACCAAAGCTGAAAGGATTGATGTTGCTATTGCGATTCCTGCACTTGGTCCATCTTTAGGAACAGCACCTTGGGGTATATGGAGGTGGATTTCATGGTTTTGTAAAGCTTTGGGATCAAAGCCAAATTCCCCAGATTTTGCTCGAAGAAAGCTGTATGCAGCCTGAGCCGATTCTTTCATAACGTCACCTAGCTGACCGGTCAATACCAGCTTGCCTTTGCCTGGAAGTAGGCTTGTTTCGAGTGCGAGGATCTCCCCACCAAATTGAGTAAATGCCATACCCAAGGCAACTCCTATGGTAGGGTCTGCATGATAAAAATCATCAAGAAATTTTTTGGCACCTAAATATTTTTGAACCTGTGTTGGGGTGATCTTTAAATCTTCTTTCTTTCTCTCATGGTCTTCCGCATAAATTCGTGCAATTTTTCTGCAAACCCGTGCGATTTGCTTTTCGAGGTTTCGGAGGCCACTTTCTCTTGTATAGCCGCGAATTAAACTATGTACTGCACCTTTACTAAACGAAATACCAGTATCAGATAGACCATTTTCTTTGACTTGCTTGGGAATAAGAAACTTGTTGGCAATTTCAGCTTTTTCATCCTCAGAATACCCTGAAAGTTCGATGATTTCCAAACGATCTCTAAGAGGGTGAGGAATGGTTTCCAAGGTATTTGCATTGGCAATAAACATCACCTTAGACAAGTCAAACGCAACCCCTAGGTAATGATCGGTAAATTTATGATTTTGCTCGGGATCCAATACTTCCAGAAGAGCTGCTGAAGGGTCACCTCTGTGGTCTGAGCCCAACTTGTCGATTTCATCTAACATAATAATAGGATTTGCTGTTTCCGCCTGTTTCAAACTGGTGATCACTCTCCCAGGATATGCTCCTACGTAGGTTTTTCTATGTCCTCTAATATCAGCTTCGTCGCGAACTCCTCCAAGTGAGATGCGCGCGAATTTTCGTTCCATTGCTTTGGCAATTGAATGGCCCAAACTAGTTTTACCGACACCTGGAGGTCCGACAAAGCAAATTATTGGACTCTTAGCTTGAGGGTTAAGTTTCTTGACTGCTAGGTATTCAATAATTCGATCTTTAATCTGGTCTAGTCCATAATGATCAGTGTTAAGAACTTCATTCACTTGACCTAGATCTAACTTATCTTCTGAGAAAACTGACCAGGGTAATTGTAGGATGGTTTCGATGTGGTTTCTAGTGAGGGCTGCTTCACTTGTATCCTGATGCATTCTTTCTAATCTTCTAAGTTGCCTAGATACCTCATCTTTTGCTTCCTTGGTAAGCTCTACGTCTTCTATCTGCTTCCATAAATCATCTAGCTCGTCTTTTGGATCTGAATCACCTAGCTCTGTTTTTAATGCTCTAATTTGCTCTCTAAGGTAGTGTTCCCTTTGGACACGACCGATCTCTTCTTTAGCTTGCGACTGAATTCTAACTTGCATCTGATAGACTTCAATCTCTCTAGAAAGATAGGTGTGAACCTTGTTTAATCTCTCGATCGGGTCAAATATTGCTAATATTGATTGGGCTTCCTCAACCTTTAATCCCAAATTTGCTGCGACAAGATCAGCTAAACGTCCTGGATCTTTTACGTCCTCTAGGACCATTAGAATATCAGGCGACAATATTTTTCCAAGGCTTACTACACGCTCAAGATTTTCTCTTACAGCTCTCAACATAGCTTCGACTTCGGGTGATTGAGCTGAGAGAGTTGGCTCTTTGCGGCTTTTTAAAACTACAGCTGGAAATTCTTCTGTTCGGCTTAACTCTTGAATACAGGCTTTATTTAGACCTTGGACTAAGACTTTCATTCTTCCATCTGGAAGTTTTCTAGTACGCATTATTGAGCAAACGGTGCCAATGTCATAAACGTCAAAAGGAGCTTCCAGACTCGATTCAAGACCTTCACCTTCTTCACCAGCTACCTTGAAGGCAGAAAGGAAAATCTTTCTGTGAGAATTTAAACTTTCTTCGACAGCATTTACACATAAGTCTTCGTTTATAAATACGGGAATAATCATATGTGGAAATACGACAATATCTTTCAGTGGCAACAACGGAAGCTCCACATCAGTACCAGTTTCGTTGTGATCCTTCTTGACGACCATTCAACTATCCTTTTATCAAAAGCGTTTACCTGTTATCACTCAATCATATTATCGGCCCGTCTTAATCGAGCTTTAATTTTATGAAGTGCAAAGGGTGGTCGAAAAAATGGACTACGGTTTCCTAGATTTAGTCTGCACCCACTAGGTGGACGATCAAATCACCCTTTTGGTCGCCAGCTTGATCTCCTTCATTCTCAAATGTCAGCTCCAAGAGTTTTTCTACCGTTTTACTCCAAGTGATTTGGCGATGTATTTTTTCTTTCTTTTTATATTTTCCGCATGTAGAGGATATGGTCCTGACAAAGTTTATGGTATGTTTTCCACCTTTTTGCAGATGGTTTAAGTGCAAAGGTATCGAGATTATTAAGTTAAGATTGCTGTGAGTATTTTTCCAAATTTCAAAGCTAATATCTTCAAATTCTACCTGACTGCAAAATTCATCAAGAGCATCAATGTCGCCCTCACAGATTCCATCATCGGATGAACTAGGTGGAACTGAGATGGCATTTTTTCCAGGCGGTTTCCCGTTCATTTTGAGAACCTAGGTCAATGGTTCGCTCAATTTTGGTTATTTTCACTAGGTACCAAAACGCTCACCATTGCGGGACGAAGCAAACGTCCGTTCAAGGTATAACCTTTCGAGTATTCATCTTTTACGATTTCTTGTTCAGCGTCGCTCGACTCGACTTTCGAGATTGCTTGGTGGAGGTTTGGATCGAATGGAGCTCCTTTGGCTTCTATGCCAGTCAAACCGTATTTTTCAAGAGTTTCACTTAACTGGCGCTTGACCATAAGCATACCTTCAAAAAAACTCTCACCTTTCTCACTTTTACTTGCGCTTTCTTCCTTCTCACTATTTTCAGTAGCTTGATTGAAGCTATCGAGAATTGGCAGCATCTCTCTGAGGAAGGACTCCAGGCCATACTGCCGGATGTCGCTTTTTTCTTTTTCAGATCTTCGCTTGATATTATCCATATCAGCCATCGCTCTTAAATATTTATCGTAGTTATCAGAGCTTTCTTGTTTAAGCTGCTCAAGTTCTTGTTGAAGGTTCGCTACCTCTGTCTTTTCTCCGGTATCTGGAGAACTTTCTTGTCCTTTCTGAAGATTTTCAGTTGTTTCTTCTTCATGAACATTGTTTTCGTTGGTCTGGTTTTTTTTGTTTAAATTGCTGTTATTAGTCACTTTTTTTCCTAGTTCTTCACGTGCTTGCATTGTTATTCACTTTTCCTAAATGTCTTCGCTCTATTCCTTGGTCCTGAGATTAAATAAAGCTGATTTATTCTTAATCCAATGTCAGGTCCTAGTCTACTGTCTAGGCCTCTAAAATATAAGAATTCGCTGGCACCAATCAAGGTGCTTGTTAATATTTTTTAATGTAATCCGGAAACTTCAAGCGATTGAACGACCTTATTTGTTGTCGGGCCTAACATTAAAATGAAATTTAATGGATTTAGTTGCGTGCTTATATATAAATACTAACGACATCCGAAAGTTCATGAAAGAGGTAAAAATTCCCCATAAGTAAGGGCGGTATTATATTATATGCATGGTTTCGACTAGTTACAGCTATTGGTGAAATATTTGCCAATGCTGGTTGACACCTAGCCATAGCGCTTGCTAATTAGAAGTGCGCTTAATTCTGGTGTCAAACTCAGCAATTAAGAATCCTTTGGTCCGTTTTGGTAAACTGGGAGAAAAGTTACGTGAAAACCACCGAAAGTGTTGCAGAAAATTGTCATCAACTAACACAAAGCAAACTTGAAGCAGTTAAGACTGAGCCACCTGTTGCTGGAGTCGAAAAGATTTCTGACAATGAGCTAGCAGGTAAACTGGATGGTTACTCCCTTGAGGCCATTGTTGAACTGAAAATTTCACGATTCTTAGATCAAATTGGTACCTATTATCCAGAAAACATGTACGATATGATCATGAAAAAGGTAGAAAAACCCCTCATTAAACAAATTTTATTGAGAACTGGCGGAAACCAAGTGCATGCTGCTAGAATCCTAGGGATCAATAGGAATACGCTGCGCAAGAAAATGAAAATGTTTGGTTTCTAGATTTTTTTCTTCCTTTCTTAAAATAACAAAATATCGAACAAAATTTGATTACTCTATTGAACTGGGCTTGGTTGAGCTAATTCAAAAAATGGATTGGTCATCAGCAAAAGCCTTAAACTCTAGATGGTAACCACTTGGATCCGGAATGAACATGGTGGCTTGCTCGCCACTTTGTCCAGCGAATCTTATGTAAGGTTCGATGATAAATTCAATTTCCTTTTCCTGTAATTGTTTTGCAAGATCCTTCCATTGCTCCATAGTCAAGATAACTCCAAGGTGTGGGATAGGGACGCTTTTGGAATCAACTTTGTTGGAGATTTTTGAGCTTTCGTATAGTGCAGATTGGTGGAAAGTCAATTGATGTCCAAAAAAGTTTAGGTCTATCCATGAGTCAGAGGTTCTGCCTAGGCTGCAACCAATTGTTTTCATGTAAAAGTCCTTGGTCTCCTCCAGGTCATTAACAGGAAGAGCTAGATGGAATGGGCGACAATTGCTCATATTCTCTTGCAGGGTATTAGGCGTCATAGGATTGTCCTCAATTTGGGTTTTTTCGAGTAGTAGCAGACAAGTACAGATTCACCAAACAATATATTTTCTCTTGATTTGGAGTTTTGCCTAGCTCTAGTTACTTTACTTAGGTGGCCAGGGTTTTGTCGGCTGGGATAGGGAGAAAGGGCTATTTTTTTAAAAGGATGCTGTGAAGTGCCTTTATAGTATGGAACTCATTTCTTGGTAGTGCTACTAATTGAGGGTTGCACACCCAGCACCTGGGTATGAATAAGCAAACTCGTAAGTTTAAGAGAGCAAGAAAATAGGGGCAAGCATTGGATAGCGTTTGGAAAAGAAGTCATACTTGTGGTGAACTCAGGGGAGAACATAAAGGAATTGAAGTTATCCTTATGGGTTGGGTTGCGAAACGTCGAGACTTAGGGGGCTTGGTCTTTATTGATTTGCGTGATCGATTTGGTATTACCCAAGTTGTCTTAGATCCAGCCAAAAATCCTGAATTAGTGGACAAAGCAAAAGACATAAAAAGTGAGTTTGTTTTATCAATTAAAGGAAAAGTCTGTGGCAGACCAGAAGGCATGATCAATGATGATATGATTACGGGTGCCATAGAAGTACAATTGGATGAACTTCGCATTGATAACAAATGCGAGGTCTTACCTTTTGTAGTAACAGAAAAGTCTGAAGCATCTGAACATCTTAGACTTAAATACCGATATTTGGATTTGCGCCGACAAGTAATGAAAGAGCGTATTGTTGCAAGAAGCAAAATAACTTCGCTTGCTAGGAGGGGGCTTGAAGGGTTTGGTTTTCTTGATTTAGAAACCCCATACCTTTACAAATCTACACCAGAAGGAGCTAGAGAATTCTTAGTGCCCTCGCGGATCAATGTAAACAAGTTTTACGCCTTGCCGCAGAGCCCTCAGCTCTTCAAACAAATATATATGATCAGTGGTTTTGATAGGTATTACCAGATTGTTAAGTGCTTTCGTGATGAGGACTTGCGTGCAGACCGGCAGCCTGAGTTCACACAGATTGATTGTGAGATGTCTTTTGTAGATGAATCTGAGGTTATAGCAACGGTTACAGCCTTGACTAAAGAACTCGTTAATGAGTTCTTTCAGGAAGAGGTCGTTGCAGAGATTCCTCATATGACCTATGCACAAGCAATGGAAGAATACGGTTGTGATAAGCCAGATACTCGTTTTGATTTGAAGCTGAACGATCTTACGACATTGGCTGAGGGTTGTGAATTCAAAGTATTCAGGGATGCTGTCAGTACCGGAGGAATTGTTAATGCCATAGTTGTTAAGAATGCTGCGGAAACCTATTCTCGAAAGAAAATTGATGAGCTTACTGAGCTTGCCAAACATCATGGCTCAAATGGCTTGGCTTGGCTAAAGAAAAAAACAGGGACTGGGATAGCTAGCTGGCAGTCGCCTATAAGCAAGTTCTTTAATGATGAATTTGTTCAAAGCTTCGAAACTAAAATTGGACTCGAGCCTAATGATCTGGTCTTGTTCGGTGCTGGCAAGTATGAAACTGTAAAGGCTAGTTTATCCGCTCTTAGAAATCATTTGGGTACAGAACTGCAACTGTTTAACAAGGAAACCTTAAATTTTCTTTGGGTTACTGAGTTTCCCTTGATGGAACAGGATGAGACTACAGGTAAATGGTCAGCACGACATCACCCTTTTTGTATGCCTAGGGAAGAAGACCTCCATTTGCTTGACACGGCACCACAGAAGGTGCGTGCTGCAGCATATGATCTTGTGTGTAATGGCTATGAAATTGCGGGCGGTTCGATCAGAATACACAAACCTGAGATTCAGGCTAAGGTGTTTGCAACAATAGGTATGACCCCGGAAGAAGCCGAGAAAAAGTTTGGATTTTTATTGGAAGCGCTTAAATTTGGTGCCCCTCCTCATGGTGGTATTGCTTTCGGACTAGACCGACTTGTAATGCTGTTAACAGGCTGTGATGCAATCAGAGATGTGATCGCTTTTCCAAAAACTCAAAAAGCGAGCTGTTTAATGACAGAGGCTCCATCTCCGGTACCTAAGCCTTCACTTGATGACTTAGGGATTTTGCTTGCTGACCCAAAACAGGAGGATTGATGAATCCCTCAGAAAAAAACTCTTGGAATCACTATCCGATGGGGCCAAAACTGCGTCAGTGGCTAGGAATTTCTAAGTCAGAATATTCAGGGTTTAAGACTGATGTTGTGGTCGCGGAACTGAAAACAGATTTCGTTGATTACTTGTTGGCTTACATGAAAGACCATCAAGTTACAGATGAAAAAAGTATGGTTGATCTGATGGATGAACTCCTGGGCATGGATCTTTCAATCCTTGTACTTAAGCTTGTTGACCTCAACCTTCAACAATGGTCACGAAGAGATTTTCGAGGTCTTTATATCGAGGGATTGGCTGCCATGTACTGCGGTGAGCTAAGCCGTGCTGAGCTTTGTTTTTTTGATGCTCACAAGTTGCATCCCAGTGAGCCCGCTCCCTATGTAAACGTAGTTCAGATTATGCATCACGACAAGAGATGGGAGGAGTCTGTTGCGTGGATCAAAGCAGGCTTAAAAGCTTGTCCTAATCATTTCCCACTCTGGGAGCTTTTCTATACTTATTTATCAGAAGCAGAGCAAGATCATGTTGCTGAGCTATGGGCTCGAGCGGATGACCTACATTCATGGGCTGGAAAATCGCTTGTCGCGGATTTAGATGAACAGAGCAATCAGCAGTCTAAGGCTTCCTATCTTGAACCCTTTTACCAATCAGGCGAACGAGAGGCCACTTTCTTGGTAGAGTACACAGGAGCCCTTGGGGTAGCTGGTGATTATGACAGAATTCCTCCTATTGTCTGGGAAGCAGAGAAATCTTTTTCCAATATCCCATGGAAGCTCAAGGCCCATGCTGCCCAAGCTCATTTAGCTATGGATCAAAAAGAAGCCTTTAGGCGTCAGGCAGACTCTCTTCTTGCTGATCGAGAATTTCCTAGTCAACATAGACAAGAGTTGAAAGATTTGATCAAAGAATCTTTAGAATCCTAGTGCAAAGCCAAAGCCAATGTCTGCTAAAATTTAGTTTGGTAGTGGCTGAAATCTGGTGAATTCTTTTTATTTTTTTAGCTTATTATAATACTATGTGAAATCTGGGAGGCCTTTCCCCGGTAAAGCTTGTGTTACTTTTACCGATGCGTAGGCCATGTGGAAAAGAGCGTCCCATACATATAGATGATTCCGTTCTGCTGTGTGGTGTTGGATTGCTTGTAGTGTATGTGGTATTCTTTAGTTAATAAGGCAATATTTATTAGAAAGTAGGCAACAGGTAGTGCATAGAGAAAACAAAAGTTTAAGGAGCGTTTCTTGGGTTCTTGCAGTGCTTGGGGTTGTAGTCTTTACTTTAGGTTTGGCTTTTTCACTCACAAGTGGTGTGTCGGCAAAATTTACGCCTCTTCAAACTAAAACTCACATAGAGATTGATGGTCTTGACTATGGAACCTTTGACCATATCAACGATCTTAGAGACCTCACTTCTCAGCGACAAAGTGCTGATGAAACTTTCACGCGCGTGAGTTTGAAGAGAGACTTTGTTACAGATCCTTCTTTATATCTATGGGCAAAAAAAGCTTCAGAAACCAGAGCGAGTCTGACCGATATCCGCCTTATTATGAAAACAGAAGATGGGCAAGAAGTGTCCCGGTATATTCTTAAACTATGCAAGCCTTTGTCATGGACAGTGGAAGCTGCTGGCCCTGCAATAGGCGGTTTTTATGAAAAAGTTGATCTTGCTGTTCAGGAAATCGCAATTTTTTAAATTACTGATGGTATTCGTCACTTTCTTGGGTGCTTGTACTGCTACTCAGAGAGAGCCTGTGCTTTTATCTAATAAGCTCAGGGTCCAAAAAATTTCATCTACATCAGAAAATCAGAAAATAGAGATTAAGGCTGAGGTTAATGATTCTCCCAAGCTTAGTCAGTTGGAAGCACAGATCAATGTCCATCCTGCTTTTGCTCAGGATGGAGGTTACAGTGTAATCCCTTTGCCTCGTACTTGGTGCTCCCTACAAACCCTCCCTATTTCACTGACTTTACCATTAATTTTAAAACCGAAGCACGAGATCAAATACGTTAGGATTTTAGGGCCTTTGGAGACAAGCTCGGAATCACTGTTTGAAGTAGATTTTAATGAAGGTGAAAATAAATTTTGGATTCCTGCTAATAAAGAGCAGGTTTCAACCTTGAGGACTTTTTTGTGTCAAAAAAGTCCGAACCATAAACTTATAACTGGATTTCGAGAAGTGTTGACACAGCTTTTGGAAGAAATGGCTCCAGATTGTAAGATTAGAGAACTTGCCGGTGAGGGGTTTGTTTGTGAGCTGGCATCTCTAGATGCTGGTTCTGCAATTAGTCGTTTGAAAAAGATGCAAAAACATATTTTGCGAAAGTGGAAGAGACAGCCCTATCTATTTCTGAGAAGACTTACCATAACAAAACAGCTTGCCCAGTTATTGCTTAACCGTTCCCAGTTTGATGAAATGGAGCAATTCTGCTCCTTGCTTTCCTTATCACATGCTAAGGAGCTGCCGCTTGTGATGAGGTCCAAAATTTGGCAAAAAGGCTTATGCCAAAGTTCATCAGCAGATAGTTTTCGTTGGGGAGAAATTGGGATTGAGCAGGCAACTCGGGAGTTGAGTTTTTTTCAGAAACTTCTTGATAAATCAAACCGCTTAGGTCAGCTAAGGGTTCATATTCCTCGAACTCTTCACCGAACAAAAGAGCTATGGGTTCAAATTCAGCCGGATCAGGATGTGGCTAGTCAGGTTCTAAAGACGGCAATAAGCATGAACCCATTCAGCGTGCTTGGAGAACGGGAAAAGTTACAGTTGTTAGAGTTGCCTTTAAGGGCTAGCACTAGTTGTTGGAATCCACTCTATCATGATGACAACCTTAGCTTAAGTCTAGCTTCACTGATGCTACTCAGTGGCAACCGCCCAATTCGGTGTTATCTGCGTGATGAGGGAGATATGGATAACCTATCCCATACCTCATATCTTTATGAAGGCATAATCGGGGAAACCTCTTTTGTTGTTGATAATGGCCGATATAAAGTCCTTCATCTTCCTATGGGAACGTACAATTATACTATTGTAAACCTTCCTCCAAGCTCTAAGAGATGGGCCCCTTTAAAGCTGAAAGATCAAAGCAAAGGTGCTTTTGCTTGGTCTAATAGGCGGCCTCGGCCCCAAATTAAGACCTGGTAAGTTCTGAGTAAAATTTTACAAAATCGGCGACTTGATATCTTTTTGCAGACGATTGCAATACATTTATTGACTGACATACCGGATTCGTTATATAGGCACTAGTTTAAAATGGGGAGCCTTTATCTTTTGCCCCGAAGTGGGAGTTTTAAATTATGCTTGACGTCCTCAGTAATGGATTCAAAAAAGCTACAGAAAAGTTTCAAGGAAAAACAAAGTTATCGGAAGACAATATCAACGAGGCAATGGGTGATATTCGCCGAAGTCTTCTAGAAGCTGATGTGGAGTATTCAGTTGCAAAAATCTTCCTTTCTCGTGTTAAAGAGAAGTCTTTAGGGGAAGTTGTTTCTCTAAAGGCAGGGAAAGGTGGCGATAAGTTAAAGGTAAGCCCAGGTGATCATTTCATAAAAATCTGTAAGGAAGAGCTAGAGGGCTTGATGGGCCCTGTTGATACTAGTTTGAGTCTTCCGAATAACCGTCCAGCCTCCATTATGATGGTTGGATTGCAAGGAACAGGAAAAACCACCACTACTGGTAAGCTGGCAAAGTATTTGATTCGCAATAAGAGGAAGCCTTTGCTGGTAGCTGCTGATATTTACCGACCTGCAGCGGTTAACCAGTTAAAAGTTCTTGGTGAACGGATTGATGTCCCAGTATTTCATTTGGAAAACACCTCTCCAGTAGAAATCTGTGTTAAAGCCAAGCAAAAAGCAATGGAGCTTGACTGCGATACATTACTCTTCGATACTGCAGGCCGACTTACCATTGATGACAAGTTGATGGATGAGCTTTCTGATATCAAATCTGAATGTCACCCCGACAATATCCTCCTCGTTTGCGATGCAATGATGGGGCAAGATGCTGTCACAACTGCTAAAGCTTTTCACGAACGGCTCGACTTGAGTGGTGTCGTGATGACTAAGCTCGATGGCGATGCCAGGGGTGGTGCTGCCTTAAGTATAAAAGAAGTAACTGGTGCTCCTATTAAGTTTCTTGGAATAGGAGAGGACCTTGAGAGACTTGAAGAATTCAGACCTGAAGGGTTAGCAAGCCGAATTCTTGGCTTGGGTGATATTGTTGGCTTGATGGAGGACTTTGAAAGGGTTGCTGACGGGGATAGCGAAGAAGAAGCTATGCGCATGTTGAGTGGCCAGTTCAATTTCAGGGACTTTTATGAGCAGATCTCCATGATTCAAAAAATGGGACCTCTCAAAGACATCATGGCAAAGCTCCCCATGCAAAACATGATTCCTAAAGATGTTAATGTGGATGAAAAAGAGCTAGGTCGTATCAAAGCTATGATTGACTCTATGACTGAAAAAGAGCGCCTCAATCCGAACCTACTTTATCAGAGCCAGAGCCGTGCTAAGCGAATAGCAATGGGAAGCGGTCGTAGTGCTAAGGAAGTGAGCGAACTAGTTAAGCGCTTTAAGACCATGCACTCAATGATGGGCAACCTAGGAAAAAACATGGGTGGCTTGATGGGGAAAATCCCTGGAATGAATAAGCTATCTCAAATGAACCAAATGCGAAAAATGGCTACCGGTGGAGGGATGCCTGATATGGGTAGCCTTGCGAGTATGATGGGTGGTATGGAAGGAGCTGGAGCTCACTTGCCTGGAGGCTCTCCTGCCTTAAAACGGGTAGACAAAGATAAAGTCAAAAAGGCGAGGCGAGCGGCAAAAAATAGTCGTAAGCGTAATCGTAAGAAATAATTTCCTCCAATTAGAAAGAGATGCCATGAGTCATTCAGTGGATGATTCCGTTTTAAAAGCAAAAGCTAAACGCATACATATTGAAACGTGGGGCTGTCAGATGAATGTAGCTGACAGTGAAAAAATCCTGGCGCTTATGCAAAAGGAGGACTTTCTCCTAACCGAGGACCCTTCGGATGCAGACTTGATTGTTCTCAATACTTGTCATATTCGGGAAAAAGCGCGACATAAAGTTGTAAGTCGCCTGGGAGTTCTGAAGGAGCTAAAACAAGAAAATAAAGAATTGAAGATTGCTGTTGCTGGATGCGTGGCTCAAGCTGAAGGTAAAAAGTTGCTGAAGCAGGCTCCAACGATCGATATCCTAATGGGACCTGGGAAGATAGACGAGCTTCCGCGTTTACTTAAGCAGCGCCAAGATAGTGGTTCTCAGGCCATGTCAATTGGATTTAACAAACCTAAATATGACGATTTACCTACTGGTGATCTTTCTTGTCAGCAGAGTGTAGACATAACACCAAGCCTTTTCGGAAAAAATGAAGTTTCACGCTTTGTAAACATTCAACAAGGTTGTGATAATTTTTGTACCTTCTGTGTGGTGCCTTTTACTCGCGGAAGGGAAGTGAGTGAAACTCCTAAAGTTATCTATGCGAAAGCTAAGGCTCATGTTCTTCACGGAGCTTCGGAAATAACTCTTTTAGGCCAGAACGTTAATAGCTATGGCCAAGATTTACAGAAAAATGGTCAAATAGATCCATCATCTGCAGGTCCTTTTGTCGACTTGTTAGCAGAAGTTGCTTCGATCTCTCAGCTCAAACGGCTACGCTTTACGACCTCTAATCCTCATGACCTAACAAAACCTTTAGCTGATCTATTTGCTAAAGAAAGAAAACTGGGAACTTACTTTCATCTTCCTGTTCAAAGTGGCAGTGACGTAATCCTTGGTGCTATGAAACGTAAAGTTACTGTTGAAGAATACTTGCAAAGGGTTCTTTGGTTAAGAGAAGCTGTTCCCGATATGGCAATTTCAACAGATTTAATTGTTGGATTTCCTTCAGAGACAGAGGAAGACTTCCAGGCTACCTTAGACCTGATTGAAAAAGTGCAATTCTGCTTTTCTTATGCGTTTATGTATTCTCCTCGTAAAGGTACTGCAGCAATTCGGTTCAAAGATCAGGTTCCTGAAACAGTCAAGGCAGAGCGTCTAGCCAGGCTCAACAAATTGCAAAATGAGATTACGATTTCTCAAAATGAGTCAGAGATAGGTAAAGACAGAGAAGTGTTATTTCTCTACGAAAGCTTAAAAGAGCCCGGTATTTACTATGGAAGGACGACTCATTTTCGATTGATTCGCGTTCGCTCGCGTAGACCTTTAATGGGTGAATTGGCCATGGTCAAAGTGGATGGGGCAAATAAGACTGCGTTGACCGGCTCTTTGATTTAGCTGCTTTGAGATCTCTCCTTAAAGTCGAGATGACTTTGGGCTCACATTCATTCTGATGTAGCCATCATCCAACTTTCCCTTATTTCAAGAATTTAATAGCATGAACTCCCCTGATTGTGGGTAGCAATTCATTATTAATCTGGAGGATTTGGTGGTGCATAAATCGGTTGAAATTATTGGAGTTCCTTTGGATTTGGGAGCAAATCAACGAGGTTCAAATATGGGGCCAGCTGCAATGCGTATCGTGGGTCTTCATGAAAAAATAAAAGGATTAGGGTATGAGGTCTTTGATGAAGGGGATTTGTTTGTTCCTGTTCGTGAAACATTGCCAGACTATTGTAAGGAAGAAAACTACCGAAGCAATATTAAAAAAGTATGCGCTGAGTTAGCAGAGAGGACCTACCAGGCCTTGGAATCGAAGCGCACGCCTATTGTTTTGGGAGGTGACCACAGTCTAGCAATAGGAAGTATTTCGGGTATCAGTCGTTACTTGAAAGCACAAAATCAGGAACTGGGAGTTATCTGGTTTGATGCTCATGCAGACATGAATACTCCAAATTCATCAAATTCTGGAAATATTCATGGAATGCCTCTAGCAAGCCTATTAGGAAGAGGTGATCAGAATTTGATTGATATTGGCTTTGATGGTCCAAAAATAACTCCCGACCATGTTGTGCTCATTGGAATTCGTGACTTGGATGGTGAGGAACAAAGAATTTGTAAGAAAAGTGGAATCAGATATTACACCATGAGGGAAATTGATGAGCGAGGCATATTGCAGGTGATGAAGGAGGCCATTTCGATCGTAGGATCAACAACTTCTGGCATCCATGTTTCTTTTGACCTGGATGGGGTTGACCCACTACATGCACCTGGGGTATCTACTCCTGTGGATGGCGGTCTGACCTATCGCGAGTCACACCTTGCCTTAGAGCTTATTGCTGAAAGCGGAAAGCTTCTCTCAATGGACTTTGTCGAGCTAAACCCGATGAATGACAAAGGTCACATGAGTGCAAATTTTTTCGTGGATTTACTTCAGTCCACCCTTGGAAAATCAATTATTTAGCAGAGAAAAGTGCATGTTCACTTTATTAAATTCAGACGGTAAAGCCCGTAGGGGCCGGATGCACCTTCATCATGGTGTCGTTGAAACTCCCATATTTATGCCCGTTGGAACTGTAGGTAGTGTCAAAACCCTTGTTCCTCAAGATCTTATTGATATGGACGCACAGATTATATTGGGAAATACCTACCACTTGTTCTTGCGTCCTGGTCTGGAGGTGATCAAGCATTTTGGCGGACTCCATAAATTTACTGGATGGGATAAACCAATGCTTTCAGATAGCGGTGGTTTTCAGATCTTCAGCTTGGGTAAATTGAATAAGCTTACTGAGGAAGGAGCATCTTTTGCGAGTCATTTGGATGGAAGTAAGTTTTTGTTAACACCTGAATTTTCAGTGGAGATTCAGGAGACTCTTGGCACCGACATTCATATGGTTTTAGATGAATGCACCCCCTACCCGGCTAGCTATCAGGAAGCAGATAAGTCTCTCTCTCGAACCCTTAGGTGGGCTAAAAGGTGCAGAGATGCCAAGTCCCGAGGTGAGCTTTGCCAATTTGGGATTGTCCAAGGAGGAGTCTATCCGGAGCTCCGAAAAAAAAGTGTTGAAGGCCTGTTAGAAATTGGCTTTGAAGGTTATGCTATCGGTGGCTTGTCTGTTGGTGAACCTAAAGAAGCCATGAGGGAAATGACCGCAGTCGCAGCTGAAGGGCTTCCTGCTGATAAGCCCAGATACTTAATGGGAGTGGGAACTCCTCTAGATTTGATTGAGTCTGTATCCCATGGTGTGGATATGTTCGACTGTGTTATGCCTACAAGAAATGGCCGAAACGGCAGTGTTTTTACTTCATATGGGCAGGTCAGTATAAAAAATGCAAAATATAAGTTTGATCAGGATCCGCTAGATCCAGAATGCTCATGTTATACGTGTAAAACATTTTCCAAAGCCTACCTACGTCATCTGTTTGTTTCTGGAGAAATAACCAGTCTTAGATTGCTTAGCTTGCATAACCTGACATTTTATCTAAATTTCATGGCAAAGATTCGTAGATCCATTGAAGATGGCAGCTTCAGCACCCTCCTTAAAGAACAGCGTCAAATTTGGCAAAGATAAGGCCTTTGCTTGTATCCTTAAAAACTGATTTAATAGCTTGGACAGTAATGCTCATGCAATGATTGCCCCTTACTTGAGGGAGAGATAATGGGTAAGATTAAGAGTTTTTTTTGGTTTATATTGGTAGTAAGTATTGCCTTGGTTGTTTTGGTGGCTTTGTCGCTTAGGGGCGAGAAGAACTATCTCGAGAATTGCAGAACCCTCTCGGTGAAATGTGAGCCAGGTCGGATGCATACTACCTTAGATCATGTAAGTAAGTGGTTAGGGGATTCTTATACTCAAGCAAAAAGAGATTGGGATAAAGAGAGCAAAGGAGGTTCTTTGCCTAGTGAATCCGGAAAGGAAATTCAAACTTCAGCTGATGCTGGTTCAGAAGAAAACTAAGTATTTTTTCTGAGATAGGTTTTAATTGCCAAAGCTATTTAGTTTTGTGGAATCCAAATATAAACCTTTCAGACGGTTTCATCAAAAAGTGAGATGACTCCTTGATCAGCCAATAATTTAATTTTTGTTAAAATTTCTTGTTGTGCTTGAGCCACCTCAGATTTTCTTAATTTTTTCCGGTTTTCTAGGTCTTCATGCAAGCTTTCTGCAGATCTTTTAGACATGTTTAGCATAAACTTTTCGACTAGTTTCCTGCTTTCGCCAGCCAGTGCAACTTTTAACCGCTCTCGATTGATGTGGCTTAAAACGCTTTGTAGATCCTTATCTGATAGCTTAAGTAGATGACTGAAGGTAAATAATCGCTCTCTTACTGCTTGTACAAGCTGAGGATCTCGTTCTTCTAGACCGATTAGAAATATTTCTCTTTGCTTGGAATCTTGTTTGTTGAGCATCCCTACAATTTGTTCGATTCCTCCCACTTTTCTTTGATTGCCAGGGCTGCGTTCTTCAATCTGCTTTTTTAAAGTTTCATCAAGTTCTTCTACTATTTCAGCAGAAACTGTGTCGAGGTTTGCTATCCTCATGAAAACTTCACTATGAAGGGACTCTGGTAGCAACTTAAGTACTTGCCCAGCTTTTATTGGATCACAAAATGCAATTACAATAGCAATTGTTTGCGGGTGTTCGTTGCTGATTAGAGTACTTAACACCTTGGCAGTTGCAAGGTTTACTGCTTCAAGTTGAGGGTTAGAGTTTTCTATCTCATGGGCAAGAGATTCTCCTTTTTCACCTTTGAAGCTATGTTTTAATAGCTCTATAGTCTTTCTTTTTCCTCCTTTTAAGTGGATATCTTCACTTTGCAATACTTGATAAAATTCATTGCTTAGCTCGTCGATCTGAATTTTTTCGATCTGCCCTAAATCTTGCAAAGCTCTAGTTACTTTCTTTACCTCTTCCTTGCTCATTTGCTTGAGAACTTGTGCAGCAATGTCTTTACCAAATGAGAGCAATAGTGCAGCAATCTTTTGATAAGGCGTAAAATGCCGAGTACTCATAAGGTTGGCTCCTTCAGTGGAAAATACCTGCAGATTTTCCCATCGTAGCATAAGAAACTTCTTCCTGCATTAGACGTATATGATGCTCTATTTAATTAAAAGAGGAGGGAGGGATTCGAAAAAGAATAATAAATTAAACATGCCGGTAAAGGAAGCGGAGGATTTCACTCAAATCTTTTTTCCTTACTTGCGGGAACTGGTCGCCTAATCTTTCTAGCCAATTATTGAAAATCCTACGCTTTTCGCTGCCGAATTTAGAGTCATTTCTTATTTTTCGTAGTACTAGAACTAAGGTAGTACCACAGTTACAGTTCGCATACTCAATAAATCCACATTTCTGATCGTACATACCTATTTCATCATTTTCATGGAGGAGTGGTACCGTCTTTTCACTATAATCATTCTTACATTTGTAAGTTTCTCTGCAATTTTTACAAATTTTAGGAAAGCAATCCTTATACATATTATCTGTATTCAGCTGTTTAATTTGATTGACCATCGTATGCAATTTTTCTTTCGATTGGTTGGCATCTGAAAAGAAGTCGTCTACTAGCTTTTTAAGACCATTTTCGAAGATTTTGATGTTACTAACTGCTATTGGGTTAGTGTTGGTTTCCATTTCTTTGACCTTCTAAATACCCATCTTCAAGCAAAGAGAAGATGAGAGTTCTTAGTAATATGATGTATTTCCGTTTGATACTATATGTTTCGGAATGTGCGCGAAAAAGATCCAAAAAAAACTTTATTAGACCAATATTAAATGACTAATCACTATATTTTATGATCAAAATAGAGGGGTTATTGTTAGAAATTCTTGAAAATATACTATTAATTTTAGTACTTTGTTAGATTAATGAAAGTTCTTGGTTGATTTTTACAGGTGAGGTTCTGTTTATATCTTAACGAAGCCAAATATGGCTGTAAAAAATCCCATACTTAGGGTTTTCTGAAAATAATAAAAGGTATGGGCAGTCATTAATTCTGGGCACCATTTCGGCTACGACACCCCATCTTGATTTCCAGAAGTCACTCGACAAGGTAAATAGAGGGATAAGTTCGGAATAATTGTCCTGATAATTTCTCTTATGGATTGCCAAGTGCCGACCAACAGGGTCAGTTAGAAAAAAGTAGCGCATGTAGTTCTCTGAACTAATATCTGGGTAGCGATTTAATACATCCAAGCTAAATTGCGAGTTTTCTGAAATAGATTTTATTTTTGGTGTAGGAAAAAGAGAATTAAAACATGGCATTGTTAATCCTAGATTATTGCAAATTTGTTCTCGCACAGCTTTGACTTGAAAGTGATAGCTGGAGTAACACTGCCCCGCATGTTTATCCTTAAAGTCGCTCATTAGTTCGAGGGGAAGCTTCTCCATGTGAAGCTTACTTTGCGATAGTTTTGTAGTATCGAGAGTATAGCGGTAAATTTTTATACTGTTGCCGGTTTTTACTTGTACCACCAAGAATATTTTTTTACTAAACTTCAGATCAATTTGATTGAAGATCATATAGGGAGCAAAGCCTTTTGAGTTTGCAGCTTTTGGGTCATAGTATCTTGCTCCGAGGGTTTTTTTTTCCGCACTGGTCAATACTACCCTCTCAACGTATTCCTCATTTGTTTGCTTTAGATGGATATAAAAGGCAATATTCGAACTGGAGCCAGGTCGCATTCCATCGATCCAATAAAAAATTGATTCATCAAATATACCAATTGGTGATAGATCATTTTTTATGTCAATTTTAGTGCAATGATTGTCTGCAAATAGCTTGTCAATAATCGCAACATAATTTGAAATACTTAGCATTGATCCTAAGGATACAAATTTTCTTCGATCTAATACAATTCTATTACATATTGAAGGCATAGAGAAACTCACACAATCTTGATTATGGTTCTTAAATAAAAGTCTTCAACCAATTTGTAATGAATAAACATATTATGCCGACCGAAATCCTTGAATTCTCCATTTGTGGTATTCAAGCTCGTGCCAATTAGGTCAGTAATTAGGCTATTCTTATCTAAGGTTAAAGGATGGAATTTGGTATCAAGGCCTGCAAAAATAGGGATATTTTGATCCTGCTGATAATCAAACTGTTCTTTGATTGGCTCTACAATGTTGTTAATATATGATTTGAAATAGTCTTGAGTTGGTACTGACACTGGAGTGAGCCCATAGACTTTCTTTCCATTAAAATTTGTTTCAAACTGAATGGATTTTCCCAGGACATGTTTTGAATACAAGTTGTCTATAGTCTGATAAAGAAGTGCAAATCGTCGATGGTTTCCAATGAATATGTTGTCAAATACGACGGGTTTTAAGGTCTTATCTACATCAATATCACTGAGTTGGCCAATACCTTTATGAGCTAGTAGTGTCCCCGTATTGGTTAGCAAAAAAATATCCTTCAAGTTACTATGCTGGTATTTAGGCAGGGCGATTACTATCATCGCATTACTTTCGAGCCCGAATAGTTTTATGATCGGATCAAAGGCTTCTTCTGCATCTTGTACTTTATCTATTGCAATTTGGTTTGATCCATCAATACAATTTGGCTTCGTAGTTTGGAAAACATTCGGTGTATTGTCTTTTTGCTTGTTACTGGAGTCTTCTTTTTTTAACTCTTCTTTAGGGTTTTCTTGTTCGAAGGTAGGTGTACCTGATCCTTCTTCAAGTTCTTCGCCTGTTTGATCGTTTTTCTTTTTCTTATTGTTTAAACATTGGAGAAGGACTGTACATGTCCCAATTACCAATCCAAATGGAATCATTCTTACTGCCATTCTTCTACTGAGGGGATGTGGCATTCGTAGTCCTACTAGATTAATTTAAGACGTTTTGCATATTATAGCATTGACTAGCCTATTTTTGCCCATGCTGAATTTTTTTCCAGTAAGAGTCAAAGACGAAGTTTGAAGAGTGGGGGACGTGATGACAGCTGACACAGATGTTTTTTGCTTGATTACTGCTTGGGGGTTGATTTGGATTTTGAGCGTGAGCTTTGCCTGGGCCATGGCAATTTTCACATTGGACATGTGCAAACTGCGGGCTTTCTTTTTTTGAAATAAATCCCCCCTTTTCTGAAAATCCTAGGACGTGACATGAAACACATTCAGGGTCTTTGTCTTTTCCCGCGTTTTCCAAAGTGTCATAAGCATGAGCATGATTTGATTTATCCCATGTTTTAAAGGCTTTGGGATGGCATGTTTTACATGCGTTAGCACCGATAAAAGACGTGTTTTGAAGGTCTTTTAATCGTGATTTAGCAATTTTTTCAAAAACCTCCTTAGTTTCTGCATTATAAGCTTGCATAAGGTTATTAAGAGGTGAACCCTCGTCGAATGTGTAGTCTAACCATGAAACAGTAACAGAGTTCAGCGCTGAATTTTCAGATGGAACTGAATTCAATTTATGTCCAAAGGAGAGTTCTGAGCCTGTAGAACTCATATCAGAGGAAGATTCAAATAGCTTAGCAAGAGAAGGTGCTTCTTTTTGCATGAGTTTGCCACCTCTTAAAACTCCGATACCTCCAAGCGGGACCATACGTACAAAAGGCTTTTCAAACCTAAGCAGCCTATCTGGATTTTCTTTTTCTTCAAAACCCGGTTTTTCATCTTCATGCTTTGTATTGCTGCTAATTATAAGGTTAAACCAATTAGTAGTTGCAATTTTGTGAAGGTCAGAAATAGGTCCACTAAATAAAAGAACCTTCTGGTGCTTAGGAAATTTATCAAGATATTCTTTGTAAGTTTTTGATAGATGCTTGTTCCAGCGGCCAAGAAATTCTTTATGATCCTCATCCCAGTGATAACCTAGTATGAGAATATTATTATGCACTATGAAAGGTTTGGTTTGCGAGTAAGCTCTGTGTTTTTTATTTAAGTTACCAATCACAAATGACCTATCACCCCACAAGCTAGGATTAATTTGTAGTTCTGCGTGGTTCACTAAAGAAGCACTTGCACCAATTTGGGTTAATCCATGGGCCAAGTATTTAGATTTGATGGCTTCGTTTTTGTGAAAGTTGTTGCCGAGATCCAATATTAATATATGAGGATTTACTGCTCGTTCTCGGGCGATTAAACTCGCAATGCGCTCAATTCCCCCTAGATCAGTTCTTGGGTCACATCCGCATGTTTCTATGTTGCCGCGTATATCGCCGAAAGCGAGCCAGTCTAGTTCCTGACTTGCTAAACAAGGTAATGGAGTTAGTCCTAGTATTTGTATGGAGACAAAAAAAATGAGGTGTCTGAAATAAAGCATATACAAAGACCTACGAAGATGACTAATTATGATAGCCTATTATTATCATAGTTTCTTTGCAGTGCACACTAAGTGATTGTATATCCACCACCATATTTAGATTCGATGTTTATTCCAGAATAGTGGAGCTTTTTTCTCAGCCGTGAAATGTGACTATCAATGGTACGAGGAGATACTTTTAGACGATCCCAAACAGCCTGTTGAAGCTCGTTTCTAGTCCAAATCTTTGTTGGATCTTGAAGCAATACTCTCAGGAGTCTAGCTTCTTTTAGCGGTAGACTTTCTGGCTCTCCATCAGGTAGGAATCTCAAAAACATTTTTTCAAACGAAAATTCAATCGTTTTATACCTTATAGAGCCGTTATTTGAAGCTTCTGAACTTGTGGATTTTCCTATTAGCCTGGTAAGAACAATTTCAGAATTTAGAGTGTTTACGAGGTATTCAGGTTTTTCAGAAAATATTGGGGTGTTAAGCTTTTCCTGAGCTTGAAATTCCTTAGATAGAATAATTGTTGAACCAGTTGGTTTTAAAGGAGATATAAGTGTTCTTAGGCATTTTAAAGTGATGTCGAAGGAGTCTAGATCGATAATGAGGTGCCCTTTGAGGTCTTGATTTTGTCTTAAAGCAAATCCTTCAATAAGTTTTTCTAGCTCATCTACAAGGAAGACCGGATACTTACAACAAAGCATTGCGATAAGAGATCGTTCCCAGGATTTAATTTTTTCACAGATCCATACAGTTGGCATTTAGTCGTAGCCTGAATAGTTAGGAATGGAGTAAGTTTCCTAGGATTAAAATTATCGCGATCTGCTTGATTGCTCAATAGGTGAATTTTTCGGAGGTAAAAAGAATCCATTATTTTGGTATAATGATAAGACTTTTAGTTGTTTAGACCTTTTATAACTGGGAAGTTTTTTCTGGTAATTAATTGAGAAGAATTATAGGCATGATCGTTCTAGGTTAAAAATCGATCAAGCTGCACGACTATGAAAAACAAAATGCCTACCCAAGCATTGACATTAAAGAAGGCTTTATTGATATTCTTCGAATGTCCAAATTGTAGTACATCACGAACGAGCCAATGTTCATATGTTAAGAATAAAGCTATGACTCCCAAACCTAGAAAATAAGTTGTGCCAAATTCAGCCTCAATACCGCAGAGGGTGAGGCTCAATAGCATCACTAAAAAAGAAATCCTGCTTATGTAAACTGCTGCACTAGTGCCAAATTTCGAAGGAATGCTATGCAAATTTTCATTCAGATCAAAACTATGATCTTGAAGAGAATAAAGAATATCAAAGCCGGCTGTCCACATCATAACGGCAACTCCAATCAGTATGACCGGTATTGTTACAGTTCCAGAAAGAGCCACACACACTGCTACTGGTGCCAGGCCTAGGCAAAAACCAAGGTACCAATGAGTCAAGCATGTAATTTTCTTCATAAGAGAATATGCTGCAAGAATGAGCAGTAGAGGTAGACTTAAAAAGCCTACCGAGGTAGATATCAAAAACGAAGATATCGTGAAGCTCAAACCCATAAGCAGGCTCCACATGAGACCAAACTTGGGGCTTAGAGTGCCATTTGCGATTAGGCGATCTGCTGTCCTCGGATTTAACTTATCGATATGGCGATCCAGATATCTGTTCATGCCCATGGCGAAGCTTCTTGCTGTAATCATACAAACCAGCAAATATGGAGAAATCTGCAGCAAATTATCAGGTAGCGGTATCATTAGCATGGCAACTGCAGCAAAGGGGAGAGCAAAAACACTATGTACTAATTTGATATCTTTGAAAAAAAAAACTGAGCTACTTAAAAAATTGAGGCTGGCGAGCCTCTCTTCGGGTGAGTAAGATCCCATTTCTCTAATCCTTAGCTGGCCCCTCAGTCATTGTATAGCTGACATACGTCAAATTGCCAAAAGGCTCCACTACTGTAACGAATCAGGGCATAGTATAAATCGTTATCCGTTTTGGGAGCAAAAACTCCCATCAAGGTACTTCCACTTGGAAAGACACCTTTATTTTCTATAGGATTAACCTCGGTCTGCGCAAGGTTAAAAGAAGCCAAGGTGGCCTCTCCATCTAACCATTTAAGAAAATGAAGCTGGACTTTACCGTTTTTGAGGTCTATCCATTCAATATCTCCAACATGAATATGGTTCATAGGAAAGGTTTTGAACCAAACCAGCTCTTGTTTACTATTGGAGATTAGATAATTTGCTATATGTAGTTTCGCTTGTCCAATCAAAGAATCCCCTTCAAGGTACGCTAGGTAAAAACCAGAGTTATGAGGATGGATACTCCAATTTTCTATACCTTGTTTGGTGGGTAACTCGAGCGTTGTTGCATCCTGGGAGTTGAGAGCTTGAAGTTTGAAGGTATTGGTGATTGGATTTGTTTCCAGGTTTATGGATGGAGTTGTTAAGTCATCAGCCTCTAAATACTCTTCTATGTTGATTTCTCCTTCTTCAGCTTCCTCAGCAATGAGGTCACCCCCTGTTTCTTCTAGAAAAATAGCATATTCATTATCCTCGGATCTGATTGTGAAAGGACTTGGCTTAGCATAGAAACTTGTTTGCATTTTTAGGGTTGAATATTTTTCAGTATTTGTCTCTAATTCAAGATTGTGTAGATTAAATTTCGAATCTTTTTGATCTACCAACCAAAGTCCCTGTCTACTTTCTTTGAGAAAAATCTTGTCAGGATTGCTATTAAGAGTAATTGGTGCTAATTTCTTAGCAGATTTCCTATTATTGCTAACGGAATAAAGTTTGAGATGTACCTTCTCGGTCTTGTTTTGTGCTTCATTTTCTAGGGTACTTTCATACATTCCCCATATACCCTTTCCAGAGCCTGCCCACTCAGACTCTGGGTTTAAACTTACGGGTACGAAGAGCTCTTCATTAATACTCCCATCTGTTGGGATTTTATAGGTGAAAAATTTGTTTTCATTTAAACGAGATTTTGATTTTAAAAGAAAAGAAGAACTGTTTCTATCTTTGATCAGCATCACATCCATAAGTCCAATGTGATTGAGTGGGGGGGATATGCTCTCACAGGAAACTGTTTCGGTTTTGTCTAACTCGGTCCACAATGATTGCCTTTTGCCAATAAAGATCGTGCAAGCACTTAGCATAAAAACCAAAAAAATAAAAAAAATCTTCATAAAACAGTACCCTATAAAAAATAACCTAAAGGTAAATTGGGGATCGACGAATGTTTTTTGGAGTTATTAATAAATTCAGGGAATAAGGGTATGAGTAATCTAAAAGTAAGCGGGATGGTTATGAACATCTTCACTAGATTTGCTCTCCTAGTTTCGCTGTACTTGCTGTCAGCTTGCCAACTCTTGATTTCCACCAAGAAGTTAACAGATCAAGGAGTTGCATTACCATTTTTGAAAAATACCCCTAATGAGTGTTACTATTTGGATGATTTCATGCCTGTACCAAATAATATGGTAACAGGAAAGTCTGGATCATTAAGTTTAAGGTATTATACCTATAATGCTGCAAGCTATAAAGATTGGCAAGAAAAGCAGATTATCTTATCTTTTTATTCGAAAGACAGCCGTTGTTGGTCATTGTTTGAAGAATACTATGTCCTCGATTAGACCTTGGCTGACGTCCTCAAGAAAATAAGCTATAATATTAAAAAAAGAACACTATGTAACAAGAGCTATTATCCATATGGATCGAAAAATTGGTAATATCGTTCTAATTCTTTTTATTATTTCTTCGACTCTGATTTCATCTTGTCAGAGTACCTCCAAAAGAACCTATGTTTCAATTGGCAATCAGTATGCTAAAGATGGACTCCTGCGAGAAGCTATTGAAAGCTATAAAAAATCAATAGCAGTTAGACCTAAAAATTTTACAGCATATAGAAACCTGGGAATGGTTTTAGTAAAAGTTGGAAATTATAAGGATGCGGTCCGATATCTTGATAAAGCAATGTATCGGTATAGCAATAATTTTGATGCAAATTTTTATCTGGGTGAGGCCTATAGAGCATTAGAAAATTATGCTGATGCGATCTTTCACTATCAAAAATCTCTTAAAATAAAATCCTTAGATAGCAAGGCTCTCAAGGCTTTAGCATGGAGCTATTTTAGAATTAGATACTACAGTGAAGCTCTGCAAACGGCTCGTAAACTCCAAAAAGTTGAGCCTCGAGATGCACAGACGGCAATAATCATTGCAAGGACCTATTTAAAAATTAAAAGGTATCGAGAAGCTCTCAAGACCATCAGAGCTTCTAAAGAAGACGCCGAAAAATTTGATCTAGCATACCTACATAGTGTTGAGGGTGACATAATGTTTGAGGTAGGTGCAGTTAAGAAAGCTATGAAGTTATATAAGCTTGCTGTGAAACAGCAACCTTTATTAGCTGGTGCCTTGTTGGGGTTGGGAAAATGTTACCTCGAAGAAAAAAAGTTCAAAGTAGCAATTACTTATATGGAAAGAGCGCTTAGAATTAGACCATATCTTACTGAAACGCATCTTTTATTAGGAAAAGCATACGAAAAGATTAACTCACAAAAAGCAGTGAAACACTATCAATTATTTCGTAGGCAAGCATCTACAGATCCTGAGTATATAAGCTTACTGACAGATGTAAAAAAACGTATTAGTAGTCTTAGGAAGAGCAAGAAGCGAGGAAATGCGAAAGAAAATTTATAAAAGTTTCATTTCGGCTTTCTGGTAACTCAGCATACTCCTTCGAGCTTCGAATAGGTTTTTAAAAGACTCATAACGTAGACGAAGTTTCTCTGAAGCGGATTTAGCCTCAGATAGTTCTTCAAGAGAACGTATGTATTCTTGATCAACTTCTGCTAGACGTTTTATTTTTGCTTCACTTCTTTTGCCGTCGTCATATTTTTCCATAGCCTTGGCTCGCTGTGTTGGCTTTAGTAATTCGAGGCGTTCTGATTTGCGTTTAGCATCGCAGTATTCCATACCCACTTTATTTGCTAAGTGGACAATTTCTTCCAAGCTCATGTGGTCAATTTGGCGCTTTTGGTCATTGAGGGGAGGTCTAGTCATTGGGGTACCTTAATGCTTCTTTATCTGAGATACTATGTGAGGTTCTTTTCATGTCTACCAAAAATTTCCAGGTGAGACTGTTGATTTCCGAAACACCTTTTAATTTCAAATTATTACGAGCTGAAAATGTCGAATTTATTGACGTAAAGTCTCTTCCGCTATGAAACTTGGTTAAAGAAATCGATGTGTTCTGCCGAAGCTATGATAGCTGGAAACCGCCTTATTCGCTAGTCCTAATTACAGGCTGAGAAGAGGAAGAGAGCTTGCAATAGAAGAGGTGCATATGTCAGAAGGTGTAAGTTTATTAATCAACCCGACAGAGTTTTTTAGGGAAAAAGTATCTAGTGCAATTGGAAATCAAAAGTTAGAACTAAATGAAGAGATAGAGTTTTATTTAGTAAACTTACTTTGTGATTTTATAAATCCTGAAAAAATGAATTCTGTTTTAGAAGAAATTGATATTTTAGAGACGCCTTTAGCGCTCATACTTAAAAAAGCATTAGAATCTCCACAACAGGAAGAGCAGATTAAACTTTATAAAGTTCTTGGTGATACTAGTTTATATGTTTCAGGATATTTCCAAGACTTTTTTAACAGCAAGACTTATGATATAGATTACTATATTACTCTTGGTTCTAGCGCTTATAATAATGTTTCATCGCTTATGAGAGATGGATTTAAAGATAAAAGATTCCCTCAAATTTATCATTCTCTATCCGACAACTTTCCAATGCTCGTCGAAGTTTTAGCTGAAGTAGCCGACTTATTGGGAAATTCTGAAAATGCTAACTTACTTGCCTTGTACGATAGGTGGACTAAAAATCAATCGGAGCGGCTTCGCAAGAAGTTGGAAGAGTCAGGTATAGAGCCAATCCAGGTTAATATGAAAGTGGCACAGTAATCACAGATAAGAGGTGATTTTAAATGGCTGAAGAGACCACAAATTGCGAACAAGCCACAACATCTAAATCCAAATGTTTTACCAAGCTTTTAGAAGACGTGGAGTCTTTTTTAACTTCCTATTATGGTTTTGAGTCGCCAACTGCCACCGATTTTTTGTTGGAAAAAGATTATTTAGCTGCTAGTTTAGATACTTCTGAGAAAGGCTCTCCTAGAGCTGCAGTTTGCTTGCAAGAATCTACCTGCGAAGTGAGTTCTGATCCAGAACTGTTTTTGGGAATATACTTTGAAACTGATTTAATAAATCGGGTTTTAGCAGAGAATCCTTTAGAATCTTTAAATTATAAAAACCTTGATGCTTTTTGTGTTTTAGTTGAAGAGCTTAGTCATTTTCACCTTATATTTCAGAGAGCTCAGCAGAATAGAGAGGTGTCTCAGTTAGAGCTAGAATGGCAAGGAGAAATCGATAAGTTTTTGTTTTCCGCGATTATGCTCCTTCAACAGCAAGGTAATCCACATTTGCACCAGCTTAGGAGTGTTCTGTTCGATAAAGCTGACATCGTTAATCATGAGCGATATGAAGCTGCAAATAAACTTGCAGCCCAGTTTTGGGGAGGAGCTATTTCCAAGGGAGTCGGAAAGAAAATTTGCTTAACTAGTGACTATTTTAAAGAATTTATGCGCATAAACTACCACAAACCCCTCCAGGAAACGGTTCCTTTTACCGCAGAAAAAAACCCATTTTATTAATATGTTATAACTTTTAGCTTTTCTTTTTTGCCTGTATTTCATATAAAGATATGGCTCTTAAGGTATTGGCGGGCTAGAAAAGAAAAATATTTTATTCCAGCGTGTTGTCTTAGAGATTCTTGTTTAGGCGCCTCTTTAGAGGTGGATTCATAGTTTTTTCTTGTGTATAAGTGCCAAATAGAGCTAATCTTTGCTTCAGATAAAGCAAGCTTGGTTTCGAAAAATCCACAGAATTGAATTTTGTTTCACTGGCCACAAGTTGAGCTTTTTAAAATCAAAGAGTTGCAGTTTATATATGATAGTGAGGATTAACCATGCATCGAGATAAAGAGACACTGAGGGAAACCACAAAGATGGTTAAGGATTTCGCTTGCAGTACCCTCTACAAATTACCGAACAGTTCTTTTCAAAAGATTGCCCAGGATATGATTAACAATCAAAAGGCTGGTGACGGTAGTTGGATTGCAAAGGCATTACTTAAAGAAAAAAATAGAATTGATTACTCAAGACAGCAATCCCGTAAGTTCGGTTTTGCTCCTTTTACAAACATAGGTTTTTATACTTTTCGTTGGATAAAAGAAGAGTATGCTGGTTGGGTTTTGCCATTGATGGCAGAAAAACTAGATAAACCTGAAGATATTTATGCTGTTTGGGGAGTACAATTCGCAGATGCCATGGATGCTCTAGGGAGTAAAGCCTGCGAAGAATGCGAGCATCTATATCAATTTGTTACCAGTTCAAATGCATGGGAAGAAGCTGAGGCTGCTCGTAAAGATTATCTAAAAGATTTTAAACTCCATAAGAAACGTCATAAGGCAAAAAAAGCTATGGAGCAAAAATTTAAAAGTAGAAACAAAAATTCATTTATGAAACATCCGAAGATGCTTCACAGAGTTGGAGTGCATCGGAGTCAGGCAGTCCATTCTTAAATTTTTCTCTTTTTTCACCGAAAATTTGTTCCTGCCATAAAACATAAATTCGTTGGCCTGGTTTGAGTTTGTTATCTTGATTCTGCAGTAAGCGAGAGGGATCTCTCGACTATGCTCGAGATGACTATTTTGACTAATCTAGATTCTAGCCCATCATCTCGACTCAGTGAAGGGTTCTCGTATTGGCTTTGCTCAAGATAACGATTTAGGTCTCTATCATCTCGACTGAGCGCAAGTGAAGGGAGAGATCTTAGCTCTATGTGGCTCAAATGCTTATAGACTCTATAAATTGTCTTATAAAAATAAAAAGCTCCTAGAACCGAGGCACTAGGAGCTTTTTGAGCTTCTCGTTGTACGAGATTATTTTTTGCTATCACCTTCTTCGAACTCTGCGTCAACCACATTGTCGTCAGACTTGTTCTCTGTCTGTGCCTGCTGAGGATCACCGGTTTGACCCCCTTGACCTTGCTGAGCACCCGCCTGCTTGTAAACATGTTCAGTAAGTTTGTGGAGCTTAGCTTCAAACTCAGTCTTTGCGGCTTTAAGGGTTGGTACGTCTCCATCAAGCTTGGACTTAGCTGTGTTGATTGCAGACTCAACCTCTTCTTTGAGGTCTTTTGGCAAGTTGGTATTGTCTTTTAGAAGCTTCTCAGCCTGGTAGACCATAGAGTCCAAGTTATTGTGGGCTTCAACTTTTTCTCTTTTGGCTTTATCGGCTTCAGCGTTCGCCTCACCTTCCTTGACCATTTTGTCGATATCATCGTCTGAAAGCTTAGTTTCTGCAGTAATTTTGATGTTTTGTTCCTTTCCTGTGCCCATGTCTTTAGCAGAGACAGAAAGGATGGCATTGGCGTCAATATCGAAGGTTACTTCGATCTGTGGAACTCCGCGTGGTGCAGGAGGAATATCCACTAAGCTGAAACTACCAATCTTACGGTTGTCTGAAGCCATATCGCGTTCACCCTGAAGGACTAGGATCTCTACTGAAGTTTGGTTATCAGCAGCAGTTGAGAAGACCTGGCTTTTCTTAGTAGGGATTGTGGTGTTGCGATCAATGAGGCGTGTCATAACACCACCTTGAGTTTCAATTCCAAGAGATAGTGGTGTAACGTCAAGCAGAAGAATGTCTTTTACATCACCGCCTAAGATACCTGCTTGGATTGCAGCACCGTGTGCAACTACTTCATCTGGGTTTACACTTTTATTGGGTTCTTTTTGGAAAAACTCTTTGACTTTTTGCTGTACTAAAGGAATACGAGTGGAGCCACCAACTAGAAGGATTTCGTTGATGTCTGATACAGGAATTCCGGCATCGGCGACACACTTTCTGCATGGCTCCAACGTCTTCTCAATCAGGCCGGCAATGAGTTTCTCAAACTCAGATCGTTGGATTGATACGTTTAAATGCTTAGGGCCAGATTGATCAGCCGTTAAGAATGGTAGATTCACTTCAGTCGTTACAGAAGAAGAAAGCTCGATCTTTGCTTTTTCTGCTGCCTCTTTTAGGCGTTGCATTGCCATTGGATCTGCTGAGACATCAATGCCAGTGTCTTTTTTGAAAGTTTCTACTAAGAAGTGAATCAAAACTTCATCAACATTATCACCACCTAAGTGAGAGTCGCCGTTGGTCGCAAGAACTTCGACAACATTGTCACCCACTTCAAGGATGGATATATCAAAAGTACCGCCACCGAAGTCAAATACGGCGACTTTTTCGTGGTGTTTCTTGTCCATCCCATAAGCTAAGGCTGCTGCAGTTGGTTCAGCGACGATCCGCTTAACGTCTAGGCCAGCAATTTTACCAGCGTCTTTGGTTGCTTGCCGTTGGGAGTCGTTGAAATAAGCAGGTACAGTAATAACGGCTTCAGTGACAGCCTCTCCCAGGTAATCTTCCGCAGCCTGCTTAAGCTTGCCTAAAACTTTCGCAGAAATTTCTGTAGGATGGACATCTTTGCCATCAATATCAAATACAGCAGTTCCTCCGTTACCACTTTTTACAGTGTAAGGAACTTTTCTTGATTCATCTTCGCGCTCGGTAAACTTACAGCCGATAAATCTTTTTGCTGAAAATACTGTTCTTTGTGGGTTGGTTACGGCTTGTCTTCGTGCTGCAGCACCAACTAAAACTTCTCCGCCATCTTTGGTGTAAGCAACCACACTAGGGGTGGTTCTTTGTCCTTCGGCATTTGGGATAATTTTAACTTGCCCCTGCTCCAAGACCGAAACAACCGAGTTAGTAGTCCCTAAATCAATTCCAATAATCTTTCCCATGCCTTCTCTCCATTCTATGAGTGAGTTATTTGAATATAAAATAATTTAGTAAAATCATTTAGTTATAGCTTTTAGGGCTTGCAAGAAATCTGTCTTCTGCAGTCCTGCCTGCCTGATAACCACAAACTAATGCCGATCCGTGTCTTGTCAACTCTATGCGTGCTAAAATTATCTTGTGGACCACACCCTAAGGAGATTCGGCCTATGCATGAGTTAGCCTGTCCGAGCTGTAATGCACCTTCCCAATATGACCTGATGGATAAGCTCCTTATGTGCCCCTTTTGTTCGGTAACCTTTAGAATATCCATGGAAACCGGGAAAAAGGAAATATATTCAGATCACTATATTGTTCCTAATTCTTGCGATCAAAGGCAAGTAAAGGCAATTTTTACCGAGTGGATCAAACGCCTTCATCACCATGCTGAGAATGTAGACAAAGAATACTTTATTACTGATATTAATGGTTTTTCCATCCCATTCTGGATTGTGTCCCTTGAAGCCCATACCATGTGGAAAGGCCTAGTAAAACGCCAAAAATCTGCCTTAGATCACGGATTAGGCGCTAACTATATTATGGAAGAAGGCCAGTTTAGGAGAAACTATCGTTGGGCTATTTCAGCCCGTAAAAATCTTTGCGAAAATTGGGGAATGACTCATCTTCACGAACCTAAGGAGCAGCTTGAAGTTGACTGGGATGGTTTTCCTTTAGATTCTACTTTTTCAAGAGGTAGGATTGATCCTAGCCTAGGTATAAAGACCTCAAAATCAGGTGATGATGAGCTTTCCGCCTATGATGTTCGCGAATTTTTCGAGTTTAAGTATGCTAATGGCCTGCCAATATTAACTATTCAAGTATCAGAGGAAGAGGCCTTACGGAGGGCCCGTAATCACGTGACAAACTACCACCATGCTCTGGCAAAACTGAATGTTGAAATTTTGGTCGATACAAGGAGTGAATTAGAAATAGCTGGTATCCAACTGATTCACCTTCCATTTTGGCATGCTAGGTATATATACCAACCTGCGAGTGTGCTTAAACATTTCCATAAAGCCAGGGAAAAAAATGTGATGCTTGAAGGCTATGCGGGAGGCATTTTAAAAGGCGAAATGTCCATAGTCAAAAAAGATAAGCTTTTGATCAACGCTATTGTTTGCGGAATTGCTACGTTTGGACTCTTCCTTCTTGGTGCGGTATGGCATAACGCTTTTCTCTTAGTAGGGCTTTTTTCGCTCTTGGTAGCTCTTCTAAGTGGTTATATGGCAACTGTTAAATCGAGCTCACCCTCTAATCGTTTGAATAGAACGACCTTCATAAAACAAGGATTGAAACCAGATGTTGGTACTGCACCGGAATAGTTATGATGCTCCTTGGGTCGGGAGCTCTGGGCTTTTTTCATCGTTAGTTGGCTCAGTTTCCTGAGTAGGGGTTTCGTAGAGAGTTTCCACAGCAGCATATAGAGTCTCAGGATTTGTTGGTTTGTCAAGGAATTGGAAAGGTTGTATTTCATTTGGGAATGCATCCTTGATTTGGTCTGATCGTAAACAGGTTATGAATAAGCACTTTATATCTGGGTACAGTTTTTTTATTTGCTTATACAAATCTATTCCATGCATTTCTGGCATAATGACATCGATACTTATTAGATCGGGTTGAACTTTCTTGCATTTCATCAGCGCTTCCACACCGTTTTGAGCTTTTCCGATGACATCAAAGCCAGCATCTTCAAATGCTAGGGTTATTTGTTTTTGCACTAGCGGGGAATCTTCTACTATAAGTACTTTTAAATCTCTAAGCATGGCTTGGTCCATTCAGTTTGTTGTATGGCTCGCTCTTTATCGACCTGTCTGAGTAAATTATGAGTACGCATAAACTAACGACTAGCCCGACTATCGTTCTTAAGAGACTGTAGTCATACAATTTAATATATAAGAATTGATAACTACCTAAATTATTGTATAAGTAAATACAAATTTCTTGAAATTTCTTGTGATATTCAACCAGTATCAATTCTATTTGGAAATAATTTCCGGTGACGAAAATTAGTGTAATTGCACTAATCAATAAACTAGGTAGAAAAAAATTTAAAATTAAGTTGATGATTATACCGGCTAGGCTGAGCTCACCAAAAATAGAAAAACATAACAGTGTGAGGAGCAGCTGTTTTGCTATTTTTTGCCAGATGATCGGACCAAATATTTGATGTTCAGGTGAAACAGCGACAAAATACGCTCCCCAACTCATGAAGGTTGAGAAACTAAAAAATCCTAAAGGAAATATCAAAGCCTGGCAGCAAAGATAGTAAGGTATCTGACTAAATTGCTGTGATTTACCCCAAAAAAGCGAATGGATTAATCCCATACCAAAAAGAATTATTGCTCTTTGGATCGGTTGCGTAAAACATAATGACTCTGCATATATAATCAAAAAAAATAAAAAAACTAAATCTGAAAATAGTTTGGAAAGGATATGCAAAGTGGGCGATAAAACTCTTATGCTATACAAAAAATTTATTGGCATATAGAGAGCTTGGTTTAGAAGTTTACTCAATATGCTTAGATGGAGCCCACTAATAATTGCAATATGATAAATCCCGAGGAATTTTAGTGCATCTTGCAAATCTTTGGAAATAGTGCCTACTTTTCCTAGTAAAAGCGCCTCTATCCAGGTTTTTATTGAATGAGGAAGTGTAGATATTTGTCTTTGGATAAAACTAGATAGCTTCGTTGACCAAATTTGAACATTTGACCATGGATGATATTTACCTGGAATTTGAAATTGAGGCTTGAATTGACCATGTTCAACTGTACCCTCCAAATTGGGGAGGAGCTTTGATCCTTTGACTAAATATCTTTTCGTGTCACTTTGGACTATTGCTAGTTTAGAACTTAAGCCAAACATATTTGTGTAAATTACCTTTGCAGAGTTTAGCGAGGTGTTTTGAAATTGAGGGGTGCCTAGAGCAGAAACGGATCCATACAAGATAAGAACAAAGGAATGAAATAACCTGTGCTTCTTCAATATATGAGAGATGATGAAGGCAAACATAGGAGCAGGCCATCTATTGAAAAATACATCAATCAATATATTATAATGATCTTGAATAAGCCTACCAATTATGATTCCAAGCAAAATCTTGTAGGCCATCCATATCCTCGTTGAGCAGCTACGTCATTTTTACATAAAAAATTCTTACAATGAAATATTCGAAAATTCAACGGACATCAGCTGATAAAAACTTAATGATTACATGAGAAATGTGATAAAATTTGATAAATTGCTAGATGACTAATTGAAACAGTGTGAAAAAGAAAATGACATTTTCGAAGGTTAATTATGCCCCATCTTGACGAATTTCCCAGTTTAAGTCGATGGTACCAAGAAAACTCAGATATATATCCCACATTTGAAGAGGATCCGGTAGAGCATATCGTATGGCAATTTTGTCGTGCACTTACACTAAGGCCCACTGAAGCATCAATAATATGGCATAGTGCTTTATCACGCTTGCTAAAAGAGTCAGAGAATATTCTCATAGATTATCAGGAGATTGAGAGGTTCTTTGATTTTTCAGGGGTTTCTCTTGCACAAATTATATCAAGCTGGGGTTATGATGCATTTGCTATTGGAAAGGAAGATGAATTTTTTCTTTTGATGCAGAAAGCTGCAGTAAATACGGGGCTGGTTAGTTTTTATTTTTTGGCGGCATGGTCAGCTTTTAATCAAAATGACTATGATTCATGCTTAGATATTTGTGACCAGGTTCAGGTATCCTATGCACCCATCCTAACTCTCAAGGGTCAGGCTCTTCTGGAATCTGGAATGTCAGCGGCAGCGATCCCAGTGTTGGAAGATGCTACAGCTGCAGATGAACAAGAAGTATTAGCATGGTTTCAACTTGCAAAGGCTTTTTGGTTGGAAAAAAAGTATCAAGGGGCATTTGATTCATTGCAAAGTTGTTTGAAGGTCGTGGGTTCAAATCCTGAAATATCGTTTTTTATGGCTGTTGTGGTACTAGATGCTCCTTATCTTTTTTCTTGGCACAAGAAAGCCTGGGAAGAAATGTTGGCTTTTTTACCTGAATATAAGGAAAACGAAGAGTTCGTAGAAAAACTTCTTAAATTGGTAGTCAGGTCAGATCGTTTAGATTGGATGGAGATCCTTGCTGAGGAGATTGAGTGGAAAAGTTTGAAAAAAGCCCTCTGTTCAACTCAGAAACTTGGCACTATTCTTAGGTTACTTGGTGAAAAAAAATGGTTTGGGCCTGCAAAAAAAATCTTGGATGGTCTTATTGAATCAGAACCAAGCAAAGGTTTGTAGGAACTTTACTTCATGGTTGTTTTTTTGCCATAGCAGCTAAACCCATGCCCTCGACAGCATTGATGCGTTTATCATCCAAATTACTAGGAACAGTGGTACAAGTATCTTCAGCCAATACTTTTTTAGTGAATTGAGCATGTAGGCCATGTCCAGCTTTGTGAAGAGTAAGTCTGCCGGTGAGCCTGCCTCCTAACAGGGCTAAGTCACCGATACAGTCTAATAGTTTGTGCCTAACGAATTCATCGTTATACCTTAAACCATCATTGTTCATAACTTTTTCATGGTTGACCACAACAGCATTATCTAAAGAACCACCTTGAGCCAAACCTTTTTTCCGCATCATAGACACGTCATCCACGTGGCAGAAAGTTCTCGCTTCACATAGGTCCATAAAATTACGTCTTGAGAAGTTAACCTCTATTTTTTGCTGTCCAATAACTTTGCTAAAAGGAAAGTCTATCGAACAAGAAATATCAAGATATGGGTTTTTGATCTGTTCGTCACGAGAGTCACTAAGTGGCTCCAAACGCATAAATTGATCACCATTTTGAACTTCTATGGCTCGTTTTGGGATGATAATTTTACGCTTTGTACTCTGAATCTGGATCCCCACCTCATTTAACTTATCTACGAATGGAGCGGCGCTCCCATCAAGAATAGGAAGCTCGCAAGCGTTAACCTGAACTAAAGCATTGTCAATGCCCAAGCCAGCAAATGCAGCCATGAGGTGCTCTATTGTTGAAATGGAATAATCGCTGTTGCCAATGGTAGTACATAAAGTTGTCGATGTAATATTGTTAGGATGTGCAAGTATTGGTTGGGGATTTGGAACGTCCAATCTGATGAATCTGATGCCAGTATTTGGTGATGCGGGCAACACGTCAAGTTCGACGAGCTTGCCAGTGTGAAGTCCTACTCCAGCAAATCTGATGTTACGGGTGATTGTGCCTTGATAGTTACTTATGTCGAATCTTGTCATGCATTCCAACCTAAAATCGAGCCAATGAAAAAAAGACACGGAGAGCTTGCCACGTTTGAGGCTAAAGCTAAGGTCTTCACAAAAAATCCCATTATTCCAGATGATTATATTTATCAAAAAGACTGGATTCAGGGCTACGATAAATAAAATGCAATAATCGTACCATGTTCTGTTGAATCCAGCTGAAACCAATGTCAAAATACTTCAGCATGAGTGAGCTTGATATTTAGACGTAATAACAGTAGATTGGCTACCTATCTAAGAATATCATGCACTTGGATGAATGCGGAACATTCCCCTCAGAGGAAAATCCTTTTAGTTAAGGAATGTTGCGCTAATGACACAATGTACTAGAAGTGTTGCATTTATGACACTCAATAGGGAGGTTTTACTGTAAGTGGCCTTAAATATTTGCTAATTCTTGAGTTAAGGGCTCTTTGAAACTCATCTAGGGTAGTCAGACCAGATAAGTCGGTTCCCTTGTCCCCTATACCGGTCAAGGATCTAGATATGGGGAGGAGGTTCGAACCAAGCTCGCTAAGTCTTTTTATCTTAGGGTGCTCAGGTGAAGCACCCTGTGCTCCAAGTCCCGGGAGAAGCAAAGGGTAAGTTTGAGCACTTTTCCAAAGATCCTCATTAAGAATGTCGAGCATTGTTGCCCCTAAAACCAATCCAAATGAATTCTCTATCGAGAGTTCCGCAGACCGGGCTTCAAAGCATTCTAGTACCCTGTGAGCAGTAGTTTTTTTGTCGGCAGTTTCTAGAAGCTGTACTTCCTGACCTGATGAGTTAGAGCTGATCCAGACAATATAGATACCTTTTCCATCTCTTAACCAAGGTGCTAAAGCCACTAAAATATCTGAACCCATATAAGGTAAAACTGTAAGACTATCTGCTTGAAAAATTTCGAAGGCGCTTCTTCCATATGCTTCCATGGTCGAGGAGATATCAGCTCTTTTGGCATCAAGGATAACATGGAATCCATATTCTTTTGCTTTTAAACAAAGTTCGTGGAGTAGGTGAAAACCTTCTGATCCATAAGATTCAAACATAGCACTTTGAAACTTTACAGCAGGTATTCTTGAAGCTGCAATTTCTAAGGTACTATGTGCCCAATATGAAATCGCTTTTAATCGCCCTTGTTCTTGCTCGATTTTTTCGAATAGTGGAGGCCATGAATTTTGGTGAGGATCTATTCCAATGCATAGACTGGAGTTCTTTTTTTCTATGGATTGCTCTAATTTTACTCTAAAGCTCATTGGCTGATTCCTTTTGTGTTCTCTAAGTAAGGCCAAAATCGATTCTTATATAAGTTGTACCTTCTTCTTCCCCAGCACAGCATATAGTCCTTTGGGTTTCCTAAGCCTCGGGGAAAGCCAATTGCTTCGCTAAGTAGTAATAAAGATTGTTTTTCATGTTGAAAGAAATTTTTTCTACATAAGTACTCACTAAGTGCAAGTAAGTATAGGCTTAAGTGAACTTCCATTTCTGCAGGGTTCCAATATCTAGAGGATTTTTTCTTTGGTTGGAGAAGGGTATAAACTTGCTTCCACCTTCCAAGGTTCCAAATATCCTTGCCCGGAAAGCAAACTCCTTTGTCTGGATAAATACTTCCTCTCCTGGTCTGAAGAAAATGACCCCATCTTTCTTCAGATCCTGCAAACCTCCATCCTTTTTGATTCAGACTAGATAAGAGTTTGTCAATTTCACCTTCAAAATTGTTTGCTAATTTAATGATCTCTTGGAGGATCATTAATCTAATCCAACTGCTGATAGGAGTATCTTTGCCTATAATCTTTTCTTTAATAACTCCAAAACTTATTTTATTGACTAGGTCCTCTACTCTTTTTTCTTCAATTTGATCAGTACTAGGAGCTACTCTTTCCATATAACCTTTTTTGGCATCAAAAAGGTTACTTTCTAAATTGAGGAAATGAAATGTTCTGTTGTTGAAAAAGATCTCAATGGTATCACCGATGTTCCATCTAATTGCGATAGATTTTGGACCGATTTTGTTTCCATGAAACCAACTGACATATTTTGACCAGAGTTTTTTTAAAAGCTGTTTATCTTCCAATCGATCTAATTTAAGAAACATACGTTCAAGTAGCGAAGCTAAAACTTTTGGATTTTCACCAAAGAATACGATCCTATATTGATTCATTAGAAGGTAGCCAAAGATTTCGAGTGGTGGTGCCCACAGTTCACTATCTATATATACAACCTTATGATCAATATGTTCAGCCTGAAATTTGCCAATATCTACTTTTGTTGCAAGCCTTTTTAATGAAGGAGCGAGAATGAATCTACCTAAGACAAAAGAGATTAAATTTTCGTATTCCTGTGAAGTTTTGAACCAGCGTTTTGATTTATTGAGACTCCAGGCATATTCCCATGACTGAGATAAGTTTGTGATCCGTTTAATAGCTAACCATTGTTTTTCTAGTTCCTGGATTTTGTCCCACTCAAGTGGCTTAAAGTTAGTTTCCGGTTGTACTTTTCTATTACTTGATCCCTGCGAATTCTCTTTGACCCAATTAATAGCGTACTCGGGATGAAACGTTGAGCCACCTAAAAAATCTATAAAACCTTTTTCTTTTGCTCTAGTAAGAGTCAAGGTAGATTGCTCAAACCATTGATCCTTGGTTCTAGAGGATTCCTCGGCAAGATGTTCTAGACTTCCCCCTAATGGAGAAAATCCTAGATCTATTTCGGGGAATCCTACAGTGCCATCAGCCGCAAACCACATACGTTTATCGCAGCATAAAGCTAGTTCCCAAAAAGATCCAAGACAGCTATCTCCACCTATATAGATAAATTGTTGTGCGCTGTTATGAATAAAATAAAGAACTGATCTAAGAAATAGAATTTTTTTGTATAAATCATGTAGCAAAAGATCGTTTCTTGTTTTTTTTTCCCAGCACTCCAAATTATCTTCTACTTTTTCCAGCTGGATGAAAAAAATAGTGCTTAACTTTTGCTTAGAGAACTCTAGGAGTTCGGATCTAAGATTTTTAAGATATTCAAAACCTTTTTCGCTGATTAGGTCAGCGTGAGGTTCGATATTTATGAACCCGATATCATCTTTAATATAGCTTTCCAAAATCAGCCCCCTTCATTTTGGCCAACAACGCAAACGACTTCTGGAAAATCACTTAAATCTACGAAAATAGCAGCTTCTTCAATTGAAGATAGAAAACTCATAAATGAGAGCTTAGGGCTGTATCCAGTTATAAGATCATGAACCTTGAAAGAAAGTGGTTTACCAGATAAAACTTTTCCAAAGGACTGCATTAAAGCATTGGTGATGGTCTGAAAAGGACAAGATAAGTAGATATGTACTTTACTATCACCTTGGTTTGCGAAGATCGATTTGGCAAAATCCCAAATCTTGTCAGTAATTTTTTCGGGTGCTGTAAGGTCAAATCCATGGTCTTCAAGTCTATAAGACATAGCGCTTAGTTGCTTATGTACGGTGTGCGGATGGTCGTGCCCTTCCCAAACAATCATGCTCACCAAACCTTGAGTTCTTCCAACATTCATTAGCGATTTTTTTTGTACATGTTCGCTCGATACATTTTTGTACTTTTGAGAGAATCCTTGTTCGCAAGCCATTCGAGGGTTCCAAATGACCATTTTTCCCGGTCTTTCTTGCAATACTAAGGCATCATCAGTATATGGAAAATGCTTATTGAGAAGGTCGCTGTTCAAAGATTCGTCAAGATAACGTTTCCCAAGATCGGACTGCAAATTTGGATAAATTCCGTGGAGTGCTTGTGCTAGCTCACACAGAGGTTTGTCTATTTTGTAATCTTGATGATCATAGATCGAAAGTGAGGTTGGCTGTTTCCATGTCTCCAGTAGCTTTAGCAACTGTTTAAAAGGAAGAAAGTCTATGTGAATCAGTTCAGTGATTGGGTCAAAACGGCTTAAATCATTAAATGCTTGGCGCTGTTCTGGAGCGTTGATAAAGTACTGGTCGCATTTGACTTGGGTGGAGCCAACTACTTTATAAAGCCCACTAATCAGTAATTTGCTAGTATTAAATCGTTTTGGGAAACTTTCGGTTAGGGAACGGGCAATAAAAGGGATAGGCTCGAATTGAATCTTGTAGGACTTCATTAAGACGGATATATCATTCGATTTTTTCATTCCCTAGGCACCCTTTTATGACGTCAATGAGGGAGGCAACTTTTCGCTTTTGGTCTTCCCCTTGTATCAGATTTTCGAGAGTTTCTAAGTATTTTTTTAAAGTAGGCCAATCTTTTTTATCGACAGCAATGTGTATGAGTTCCTCTAATGGCTCTAAAAATTGTGGCCAAAGCTCTAGGGATTTTTGTAGGCTGGAATCTGCTGCGGAATTATTGCCAAGCTGGGCGTGAAGTTGGCCTATTCGGTAGTAAAGAGTTGCTTGGACCGTATCTTCCTCAGTGGTTAAAATACAGCGGTTTAATACCTTTAAGCAGCCGGACCAATCCTGAAGGCTAGCATAAGCATCGTAGTGGATGGTGGAAGTGTCCAGTGGGCTCTGTGCACAGTACTTTTCTAACACGTCGATAGCTTTTTGCGGGTTGTTAAGCTGGTATAAAAAAACTCCTGCCAACTCTTGGGCAACCCGGTATTCCTCATTTTTGTGGCTTACAGCTTTCAATAGTCTTCCTAATGCTCCAGCCACTTCTTCCCAGGAACCTGTCTGTGTGAATACCGCTTTAAAATACTTAAGGGCTTTTACATTGCTAGGATCCAGTTCGAGTATCTTTTCGTAAACATCTGGTAATTCATGCTCAAGGTGGATCTTCTTGTCATAGATCATGCCAAGGTGTTCTAGGCATGCCACCTGTTCGGGTATCGTCTTAAATTGGGTTGACGCAGTTTTAAGAAAAGCAGCTTTACTTTCATGGTCTTGTTTTAAGGAAATCTCTGGAAGCACCTTAGACCAAAACTCCATAAAACTCAGGTTGAGATCCTTTATCATGCGCTTACACATGCTTAAGGCGCCAGATGAATTTTTTAAGTGAATGTTTTGGGTCTTGATATAAGAAATATAGTAATCTTTTTTATTGGGCGAATCAGATATGTCAAGCTTCGAGCTTAACAACATCAGATAAGGGGTCCAACATTCGTAACTTTCGAAGGTGTTTAAAAAATTACTAATTTCCTCTTCACTGAGGGCTTCCTTCGTTCTGACTTTTAGTACCATGGAATTGACCTGCTCCAAAGTCTTATCCCTTACATCAAAAGTCATAGTTCTTCTCATTAAGTTAGGATTTAAGGCAACAAACCCCTCATAATTAACTGACAGATTTGCTTTGACATTTTATCGTAATTAAAAACTTTTTCATCAAATAGCCACTGAAGGCTGATACCATCTATAACTGCTATTATATAGGAACTGTATTCATATGGTTCAACAGAAACAAATTGTCCCTTTTTTATTCCTTCTATTATTACTTTCGAGCATGTTTCTCTGAATTTAACATAATGTTTCGCAATTACTTGCCTTACTTCTTCTTTTTGATTTATTTGAGTCCAAAAATCCATGTTCACTTGGTAGTATTCTTTGGTGCTTCTGACAACGTCAAGACAAATGTCAATGAATATTTCTAATTTCTTCTTAGGATTGTCAATTGAGTCCATGTCAGCATGGAGGACACGCTCTATATCAGAGGCAACTTTGTCCAAGACTGACATCATGAGGTCATCTTTATTCAAGAAATAATAATGTATAATCCCTTTACTTACTCCAGCAGTTCTCGCAACATCTTGCATTGAGAAATTATGATACCCGTATTTTGCAATGCAATCTACAGTTGCTCTAACAATTTGATTCTTCCGCTCTGCAGCCACATCCGCTTTTGTCATTTTGACCTTGCTCCTGCACCTTTTAGTTTTTATCTAGCTAGTATTGGGGAATTTAATAATTAGTAGCATTGGCCCATATTAGCATTGAACTTATACACGTTCAACGCTGTGAGCCGCCAGCTTTTTTTCATAAGAATTGTAACGCCAATACACCTTAGCTTAGTCTTTCCAATCCTGAGTGTGATACAATGAAGGTCAATTCAACAATAGTAATTATGTGTTTTTGCAGTTGGTTAGATTGATTCGCTTGAACTTCTTTCAAACCCAGGAGCTTACAAGAATGGATTGCAGGCAGACTGTGCGGTATTTCATTTGTCTTTGCGTGCTTTTTACAAGCACTGCTCTCGTCGCAAAAGAGCTGCGATGGACTCACTTTGGCATGCGTCCTTTGGCTATGGGGAATGCCTATGTTGCTGTTGCAGATGACTATAACGCTTTATTTTACAATCCAGCCGGCTTAGCTCGACTAAAAGAGTGGGATGGAGAATTTTTGAATCCGGCACTTGAAATTGGTAAGAGCACCGTCGACTTTATCAATGAATTGCTAGAGCTTCCTAGTGGCTCTTTCGAGCAAACATCAGATGTGCTTGACCTTTTCCAAGCACAAACTGGCAAAATTCATCATATGGCAGGGTACCTCACTCCTCATCTGATATTTAAGCATTTTGGTCTTGGGGTCGGTCTATCGCTACCATTTTCACTTGTAGCCCATAGCAATATAAATATTGAGTTTGAAACTGGTCCAAGGCTTGTGGCCCCAATATCTTTTGCAATGAATTTTCTTGAGGATCGTCTAAGCATAGGGGGATCGCTAAAGCTTATTGCAAAAGGTGGTATAAAGGCGAATTTTACGATCCAAACCATTTCAGCTTTAACTGATCCTGAAGATTTAGAGGGGTTTGTAGAAGGAGGTTCGGGTGTAGGTGCTGATGTGGGTATGCTGTTCACACCCATTAAGACCATGGAACCTACTTTTGGGCTTAGTATTACCGATGTTGGAGGCACTGTTTACGAGAAAATGGATGTTGGAAGTACATCCATTGGTGCTCCAGAAGCTAGGCTTCCTTCAGTAAATACTGGATTTAGTATTAAACCTATAAAAACTGATCGTATGTACGTCCTTGCTGCTGTTGATGCACATATGATCAATCAACCTGTTCATTATTCTCATAAGCTTAATATGGGACTTGAGTGGGGGTATTCGGAAATTATTAAAGTCCAAACGGGCCTTAAAGAGGGCTATTTGACCGCTGGATTTCAATTCGATGTTGGTTTACTTAATTTGAGATTTGCTACTTACGCAGTGGACCATGCTCCTGTGGTAGGTACACATGATGATCTTGCTGAACGCCGCTACACGATGCAGTTAAAACTACTAATTTGATGGGAGGTTCTAACTAATGTGGTTTAACCTAAGACCACCGCAAAGGTTTTGTTACCTCTGGGTACTTGCTGTTAGTTTAGCTAGTTCTCAGAGCTGGGGAAAAGGTCTGAATGAGTTAGCTCCAACTCCTCCTCCTCCTCCATCTTCGGCTCCAGAGCAAGACCTAGCACCTCCTTCTGTGCCAGGGGCCGAGATCGATAATGCCGACCCTACTGTTAGTGAAAAACCTGCGGAAGATATGGTCAGAAGTAAGCTTAGTAAGCATATTGCTGACAAGTTGTTCATAGGGACTAGCTATGGTTTTGCTTACATTCAAGGTGGCAGCGCCCATTGGAGAGCAAGTGGATCAAGTGATGTAACTCTTACTTACAAACTTGGGAAACAGCTTGTGGGAGGCGAATTATCAGGCACTTTTCGTTATGCACCCATGGATGTTGCGCCTCACTTAGATGAGGAGACACCCTCCGAGGCTTATACAGGGGTTGTTGAGTCTTATTTATTTGGTGGGGGATGGTCATTACCTCTAGGCAAAGGACTTACGGCTGTTGCTTCCGGTGAGCTTGGAATTATCATGATTCATTTGAATGATATTATTGGACTTGCTGATGAAAAGCAGCCAGAAGATACTGGAGCTGCTTTGGTGTTTGGGGGAGGGGTAGACTGGCTTGCCATGGAAAAACTCTCCGTTGGAGCTCGCCTACATTTGGGAGCCGGAACTTTAATGAGTGCTCAGCTTAGCGGAAATGTGACATTTGCCTTCTAGCCAATAATAGAGATAATTGATCTTCCAGCAAGATAGATGCAATTAGGGAGATCAAAACCGTGTACCTGCATTCAATACTAAAGCTCCTGCTCACCTATATCCTTTTTTTTCCTCTTGGGTGCCAACGCTCTCAGGAAAAAGGGGTATTGCATATTTCTGCTCCATCAGAAGGAACTTATGAATTATATAGCATTGCTGGAGACTCTAGCCTCCAGTATGTCGCTGAACATATGGGTTTTTTTAATCAGGACTTAGCCTTATCTCCGGGTAGCTATTTGGTACTTGCCGATTGCTCCCACCAGACGGTGACAATTTTACCAGGAGAACGTTTTCATACAGTAGCTCACAAGGTCGAGTTTATCCCTCCACATCCCCCGGAAGAGGGTGATTTGTTTTCTATCCAATGTAGTCGCTACGATGGTTCACATTTGAAACAGCAGATCACTAACCGGTTTTCCTTTCATATGATCTCAGGAGCTAGAGATCTCTTGGTAGGTATGCTGCCTTTGAAGATAGATTTCCCACAGACTAAAGATCTTAAACCAAAGGTGATTTCTTACCAGCTTTCAGCTTTTCAGGTAGCTAAATGGGTTCAAAATAATAGCCCATATTCCTTGTACTTTATATCTCCAAGCAATGATTTATTATCCATAACTCAGGCTCAGACCTTTGGTAAATGGCAATTTCTGCTTCCAGGAGCCTATGTGGTTTATGTAAATGGGACCGACAGTCTCGTAAATCTAAAAGAAAAAGAATCGCGGTTAATTCACCCCGCAGGTTTGAAAATAAACACTTCTCCTAAGATCGACCTAGACTTGTTTACAAAAATAAGAGGTAACCCGTTTAACATTGAGCTCAACGATCATCATTCACTTGAGGTTGATATCTTTTACCCTGTTTTACCTGGTAAAGCGAAGCTCAGAATTGATGGCTCAAATCGATATCATTTTGTTGACTTAGTTGAAAATCAAACCTCACAGCTAAATATGAAAAGCATTCATGTGGATTTAGGGTGCTCACCTTGGGAGTGGGAATGCCTAGGTAAGAGAGAAGTAAGTTTGTATTTATCTGGTCAGCAATATCCATTTCTTGAGAGCATCTCTGATGTGCCGATTCTCTACAAGAATGATAGCATTGAAGTTGGTATTGAGGGATCTAAAGGAATTCGTTATCGACTACCACTTAAGAAAGATAATCTGAAGTTATATGTAGGCAAAGTAAAGATAACACCAAAACCATATTACAAGCCTGCGTATCTAACTGACCTATTACGACTAGAGGTATTAGGTGAACAGTTTAGTGGGCACTCTCATGATATCAGCTCCGATCGAGAAACGACTATGACTCTCATAGCAGGTGCTTACTCCTTAACCCGGTATACAATGATTTCCGATATTGATAGACAGGTATATAAACAGACCGTTTACGTCAAGCCTGGAGTGACTACTCATATCGAAGTTCCATTTTATCTCCCTGAAAAAAAAGCAAAACAGACAGAAAGGATGTTTTCCTTGCAAAAGGAAAAACAGGAACGAAAAGCAATGCACTCGGAAGAATTACTGAGACCTCTTACGCCAATGTAGACTCGTTAATTCTTTCCACCAAGCTTTTGGCGTTAGCAAGGCTTAGCTGAGTGATCTCATCACCTGATAGTAGTCTTGCTATTTCCTCAACTTTTTCTTGTTCATTCAAGGTCTTTAGATCTACCTGCGCTGCTTTATTTTTACTTACGGTTTTACTTACTTGTAGGTGATGATGAGCATAGGAAGCAACTTGAGCAAGATGTGAAATACAGATGATTTGAACACCATCTGCCATTTCGCGAAGTTTTTTGCCAACCATATCTGCTACTCTACCCGATATTCCGGTATCAATTTCATCAAAAACTAAAATACATGTTTCAGCTTCAGCAATGAGCGCTCGCTTCAAAGCGAGCATAATTCGTGAGACTTCTCCTCCGGAAGCGATTTTGCTTAGCGGCTTCGGATCTTCTCCAGGATTAGTTGCAAGGAGAAATCTAACCTTTTCTTGTCCTTCTTCTTTAAATTTGGATAGAATTTTACAAATTGATTTCCACTCAAGAGCATAGTCTTGCAAAAATTCATCTCCTAGGATGCTCAGATCTAAACTAAGTGGAGCTTCCTTTTGATTGATAAATTCCACATCGAGTTTTGTTGCTTTCATGCCCAAATCTGCAAATTCTTGAATAACTTTTTTACGTATCGAACCAACAGCTTCTTTTCTGCCCTTACTTAACCGCTCACCAGCCAGTAGTAGTTTCTTACATTGAGCGGTGAGTTGCTTAAGAGCGGTCGCAATTCCTTCAGTAGCAGTTTCGAGATATGAGATTTCTCTTTCAATATTTTGTTGTTCTTCTAAAAGTTGTTTTATATCCGAAAAACTAAGTTTCCGCATAAATGTTTGATACTCTGCAAGTCGTGACTGTGCTTGCTCCAATTTATCTTCGTCTAAGCCAATTGTTTCAACGAGTTGTTCTAACTCGTAACTAATATCATCCAGGGAAGTAGCTAGTTCTTCGATATTAGTGCCCATTTTTTTGCTTTTTTCACAGTTGCCAGGTGTATTTAGGAGCTTGTCTTTACTGCTCCATAGAGCTTGACTGAGAGATTTTCCATCGTGGCCCTCATTTAAAGTTTTTACGACAGCAAGTAGGTGCTGTTTTTTCTGGAAATTGCCTTCTGCTTTTTTACAAAAAGTTATTAAATCAAGGTACTCTTCCTGGCATGGATTTAATTCTTTCATCTGGTTTTGCCTGAATAGGGTATAGTCTTGACTCTGGAGCTTTTTCTTTAAGTCCATAACAAGGGTTTGCAGAGTTGAATAATATTCAACAGTTTTTTTGTAGGAAGATCGATAGTTTTCATAGCAATTTTTTGTCTTGATAAATGCGTCAAGTTGGCGAGTGTGGCTACTTTCATCTAAAAGTTTTTGGTTGTCGTGTTGGGCAAAAACATCGATCAGAGTCTCACCAACAAGCCTCAGACTACTGATGGTCAAAGGAGTATCATTGATCCAACAATACGAGCGTCCTTTTGTGGTGATAGTCCTGCGTACTAATAGGTTGTCACCGTCCTTTATTTGTGGAACGCCTAAGCTTTCTAAAACTTTAAAACACTTATGAGAGCTCGGAATACGAAAACTTCCCGTTGCACTTGCTTGCTTGCAGCCTTTTGCAATCGTATCAGCTGATGCCTTACCTCCGAGGAGCAGGTGAATGGCTTTTATTAATATAGACTTTCCCGCTCCTGTTTCACCAGTGATTACGTGAAACCCAGAAGAAAAAGAGACCTCTATATGCTTGATCAAGACAAGGCCCTGAACTTCAAGTCGAGTCAACATGTGAAAATCCTCATGCAAATATGGATGAGATTTATAGTAGTGGAGCCAATAAACGGGCTCCGTTTGCTCGTAGGCGAATGAGCTTTCGTATCAATCTGTCTTTCTTTGGTGTAAAAACCTTGGCACTCTTAAAGTCATCATTAAGCATCGACTTGATTTGCTTATTGAAATCTTCGCCAAAAACACCTAGCATCAACTCGCAGTTCAAATATAAGGTTCTGTTGTCGAAGTTGCTTGTACCAACAAAGGCAACATCCTCATCAATCAAGATTACCTTTTGATGGATAAATCCCTTTTCGTAAAGATAAACTTGTACTCCTGCTCTTTGCATCTGCTCGGCATAAGATAATGTAACCCAATGAACGAGCAATTGTTCAGAATGCTTTGGGAGAAGAATTTTTACATCTATCCCTTTAAGTACAGCTAATTCTAGGCCTTTTTGTAGTGCTTCATCAGGGACAAAGTATGGGGTCGAAACCCAGAGCTTTTTCTTTGCACCATGGATGATTTGCATGAAAAGAAGCATACCTATATTCGTTTGATCGTAAGGCCCAGAGGGAACTACTAGGATGCTTTGTTCAAAGCTAGAAATTGAGGTGGGATGTTTGTTAGTTGCTTTTCCAGTTCTTGGTTTTACAAGCTTATCAAGTATCTTTTTCCCAGTTGAGAATTCCCAATCACCAACGAAGATGGCTTCAAGTTGTCTAACGCTTTTGCCTGTAATGGACATATGGGTGTCCCGCCAGTATCTATGCCTCCCGAAGCGTGAGGCAGCATATTCTTCACCGACATTAAGCCCGCCTGTAAAAGCTATTCGTCCGTCTACCACTACGAGTTTGCGGTGGTTGCGGTAATTCATTAAATAAAACCGTTTTAAACTAAAGACGGGCAAAAAAGTCGCGGTATGTACGCCTGCTAACCTTAGGTCTCTAATATACTGCTTAGAAAGCCAAAAAGAGCCCATGTCGTCATAAAGGAGGAATACCTGTAGTCCCTCTTTTGCCTTGCTAATTAATAACTCCTTTAATTCCAAGCCTAACCGGTCAGACCTCAATATGTAATACTGAACTAAAATATATGACTTTCCGGTATTAATGGCCTCAAAGATGGCTGAAAATGTTGAGGTTCCATCTTTTAAAAGGCAGACTTCGCTGGAAAAAGGAACAAAGATATTGCCAAACTTGGAAAAAATCCTAGAAAAATCAGTTATAGCAGAGTTGTTGTTGCTCAGTTCTGGTGAAGAGGGTTTATCTAACTGTGGCTCGGGGTAGCCTGGATAATTTTTTAGCCTACCCATGCCAAATAGCCAATAGGCGGGAACGCCAATGATTGGTAGTGTTAGGTTTGCCCAAATCCAAGAAATGCTTGCTGCAGGAGAATGACGTGCACCAAGTACACGATAACAGTTGTAAAAGGCTAAGCAGTACAACAAAAAGCTAATGGCAATGATTGCTGGGTCAGCCTGCACTATAGTGTTGACCTATTGTTTAAACAGCCTTCTAACAAGGTTGAGAACGCTGGTGCTAGCCAAGTATAGTTCTTCCACCTCTGTCCATTGGTCTTCTTTATCGCGCTTGTAGGTATAAGCATTTAACTCGTGTTCACCCTCGAAAGCTTCGATGATTAGTTTTAAGCCCGCCTGGAACTCTGCTGATTCTACTTGGTACTTTTCTATATCCGATAGGGCAATACGCAGATCTGCAACAGCCTCGTCCTCTTTTTGTCCCTCTAACAAATATATCAGCTTTGTCATGGCAGAGCGTAGATCAGCAGTTGAAGATTTTTTGGATTTCTTAATTACGACGGTCATTAATTTGCCCTTAATGATAGAACCTATTTAAAAAAGCCTCCCTGAATTGTCTAGGAGCAGGCGAAGTTTATGGTAGGGAGGATAAAATTGCAATTGGCATAAGCGTATCCTATAGGATCTTCTGAGAAATTTCTGCTCTAAGATACACTCTGGCCAATAGGATTTAAAGGGAGAGTTTCTTTTTATTGAAAAATGACACCTTGCCGGATGAGGTGAAAATATTTCGTTGACATACGAACGTAGTACCAGTACAAACTCTTTCATCTCGAGTGGTACGGGCTCATAGCTCAGCTGGCAGAGCAGCACACTTTTAATGTGCGGGTCCCTGGTTCGAATCCAGGTGGGCTCACCACGAGATTACCAGGTCCCTATCGTCTAGCCTGGCCCAGGACACCGCCCTTTCACGGCGGCGACGGGGGTTCAAATCCCCCTGGGGACGCCATCCAAATCTTGCCCTTTTTTACCAAGTTAAAGTGCCTTAATATCTGATAAAATTGCACGGTCTATTTTTTTTATTTGAAAATAGACTCAGGTGCATGTGACAATATAAAATTAGGTATAATAAAAACTCACAAAAAATGGTCGACACATTTTGGGAGAGTTGTCTATGAGTAAAGATATTTCATTCAATCAGCTCTCGAAGCTGATGAGTAACGGAGCCTTGCTTGTTGATGTAAGAGAGCCCGAAGAATTAGAGGGCGGCACCATCCAAGGTGGTGAGCATTGGCCGCTTTCGACTTTTGGTATTAGAAAAAATGCAATGCCTAAGAACAAGCCAACAATTTTCTACTGCAGATCCGGTATGCGTAGTATGCAGGCAGCGGAAATTGCCTCTAATTGGACTGACCAAGATGTATTTTTTCTGCAAGGTGGATACTTGACCTATATTGCACAAGAGCAAACTAACTGTTAAAAACAGCATACCCCTGGGGCTGTTCTACAATGAGTAATCTCTAGTCGCTGCTCATGCCTTCCTTGTGTCAAAAACTGCGCCTTAAGAACTGGCAAACTAATAGGGGAACTACCATCAAGAAGATAGGAACGATATGACAAGAAGTGCTGTTGATGACAGTTTTGGTTTAGAAGAAGTAGTTGATCTTCCAGAAGAAAAGCCTAGTCTAACTGAAATTTATAGGAAATCTCTTGGTCAAGAGATTTCACTTGATTACTTTCTTTTTACCTGCTTAGAAGAAGACCGAACCCTTAAGTCTTTGCCAGCTCAGTTTCAAGAACAAATCAATGAAAAGAGATGGCCCTTAGTTAGGCCTTATTTCGAAAGTTTGGCTTTCTTGGAAGAAGGCGCTGAAAAACCTTCTTCTCAAGAGGTGGTCGATGGGGACTTAGTAAACCTAATCAGGCGTCTTTGTGTATGGTATCAAGAGAAGTATCCTCTTTTGTCCAGCAAGCAACCGCTTGACTACGAGGTTCATGGTAACACCATGAACCAATTTGTGCTTCTTACTCAGGATTTTGAAGCTCTTGTCAATGCGAAGACCGGCAAAAAACCTCATGATCGTCAAAAAGCAGATCAGAGCGAAGAAGAGAAGGCTGTTTGGCAAAGTATTGATGATGCTTTAAAACAAAGTTTTGAGCAATATGGTCATTTTGTCTTGTCCTACCTTGAATGGATTTACAAGAGGGCTAAAGGTGTTGAGTATGATCTAGCAAGCTTGCCTCCAGTGGGACGTTTTACCATCATGTTGCAAAAAGCAGCACGTATGAAGGGTCAGAAAAGCGAAGCTGCCAATAGGTCTAATGAAGGCAGGAGAGATTCCAAAAGTTTTAACGGGTCTGAAAAAAGTGGTTCAAAACCAGGATTTAAGGATCAAAAACCGGGAGCTAAGGGCTCATCTGCTGAAAAAGAAGAGGAAGCTGTAGCTGAAGCAAAGACAGCTATTGAAAAGTTTGAGAAAGATGAAAATCTTGGTGAACTTCGCCTTAAGCCTAGAAATAGTTATTTACGTAGGTTGCAGCACCAGTTGATTGTGGATGCTGGTTATGAGTCTTCTTCGGTCGGTGAAGGTTCTGACCGTGGAGTTCAAATTTCCCGTAAAAAGAATTGAATTGACCAATACCTTGATCATGGTCTTATCATGTCATTACCAAGCGGGTGCGTAGCATCCGTGCTTAGGTAATCTTGAAGGAGATCGCCTAACCCTACTAGGTAGGGGCGATGACATTTTTGATTTGAGAAATGAGGGCTCTTCTTAAGCCTTAGCAGGAACTGCGTCAGAGGATTTTTCAGACTCGTTCGCCTCTGTTGTTTCTGGTTTTTCAGTAAGAGCAATAAACTGCTTGTTAAGAGCATTCGCAGCTACAATCCAAAAGCCAATAGTAATCAGCGTAAACACGCCAACGTAGCTTGTGATTGCTTCAACTGAACCTAGTAATCCGATCAAAATCATGTTGATAGCAGCACCGCCAGACTTTCCAAGGCGACCACCTACACCGTCGATAGCTGCTTTACCAGTTTTTTTAGTGTGTTCGTCAAGCGGAATGTATGCAATTTCTTTGGTGGGGTCAAAGAAAGAGTACTTGGAGCTTTTCCCGAAGGTATTATGGAAGCCACCAATCCAACAAGCGATAAACAAAGGAGACATGCTAAGAGTGCCCATGATGCCCATCATGACATCTTCAAACATCAGGTTGCCGAAGAAAGCTGCTGATGCGACGAACAAGACGACGGGAGTGATGAGTGCAGTTTTTCCCCAGCCTAGGATTCGTAAACTGTTGCTGGTGCCAAATAACATAAAAATGATACTAGCAAGGCCAGTGTAAGACATCCAGTTACTGGTGAACTGGAGATAGCCAGCATTGTCACCTTTGAATAGTTCTTTGACATATTGTTTCCAAGAGACTTCGACAAGGTTTACGGAGATACCATATGCGAGTACCATAAACGCTAAACAAGCAAGGTACTTTGAGGTGCTAAGAACTTTTAAGCTTTGTGCAAAGCCCATTTTTACTTTTTTCTTTTTCTTCTTAACTTCAGTGATTTTAAATCTAGGATCTTCCATAACCACGTTATTGAGGTACCAGTATAAGGCCATTACACAAACAGCAACCACGAAGCAAATTCCCATTAATACTCTAATTGAAGCGCCCCAGTCGTTTAAACTTAGGATCTCCTTAACGGTGCTACCAACAAAAAGAAGTGGGATATTAGCCCCAATTCCAAGGAAGCCATAGAATCGCTTAGCTTCACTTACTTTGGTAACTTCGTTTGCGCATCCCCAAAAGAGGGTAGATAAGCAGATACTTCCCCACAATTCTGCCATTACGTAGAAAAGTGAGAAGGTCCAGTTACGGTAAACTTCCACGAGTCCATGTAGGCCTGCTGGTAAGAAAGATAATAGAGCGTCAGCGGAGCTTGTTGGGTGAAGTACATCGATATTGGGAAATAATAGATATGGAAATACTAGAAAAAATAGCAGGAATGGAAGCATTGCTGCATAGAATAAGTTTTTACGGCTTAGCATAGATGCGAGTTTGATGTAAAACATCATAAATAGAATAGCTGCAGGTGTTGTGCACCAAAGCTTCAAGTATGGAAGAACAGCAGCTCCAGAAGATGCTGCGTTAATAACTAAGGTATCTTTGGTTAGTCTCAATAAACTGTAGTTTAAGCTCACACACCCAAACATGATGAACATGGGTAGAAATTTTTTCATTTCGAATCCATGGATAGGCCACAGAATCTGTCTTAATTTACTGAACTCTGCAGTACTCGCGTTACTTGAACTCATAGGTTAAAGTCCTTTTTTGAAATATGTTTTCGATAGTCACGAAGACCAATATTAGTCAAAATAAATTTGATAATTTGTTCAACAAGAAGGATATGGAATTTTCACTCAGGCGATTCGATCTTGTTTAGCAACTACTTCTTAAAAAATGAGATTAGATCTTGGATTCTTAGCAGTAGTCCAAATTTGGATTCGTGAGAAAAAACCTACTCCTCATTTTTGCGGCAAATCTAACCGATTTTTTGATTTTTTTCAATATGTTTTAATAGGTGCACCTATAGATCCTATCTTAATACCCAATTATTTATGATTATCTCAGTTATTTTAGTAAGTTGAATTTTAAGGTGAGAATAGAAAAATTAACAAAATTTTGTGCCTGATTGGGCCTTAATTGATCTGTACAGAACCCTTGAGATATTTGATTTCCTGAGAACTTAACTGTCTGTAATCACCAGGCTTAAGGCTCGCACTTAAACGTAAATCACCGAATCCATAGCGAACAAGTCGAATTACTTTGTGATCAAAATGTTCGAATATTCGTCGAACTAGTCTGTTTCTACCTTCGTACACAGTCACAAAATACCAACTCCCCTTTGATTTTCCTAGGTTTACCCCATAAGCTGGTACAATCTCACATCTTACTTTGCCATCATCTAACTCTATTCCTTTACGAATTTGTTTTATTTGCTCACTGGTTACTTTGCCTTTGATTAGGACTTGATAGAAGCGAGGGAGCTTGTATTTAGGGTGACAAAGACGATGACACAATTCTCCGTCATTTGTGAGTAATAGTAGGCCCTCGGTTTTAAAGTCCAAGCGACCTATGGGGAAGATATGAAAAGACTGTTTTTGTAGCTTAGGGAGATCAAATATTCTTGCTTTATTTCCATCCCTTGCTGTTGATGTCAATGTTTCATTAGGTTTGTGCAGCATCCAATAAATTTTTGGAGGGGTTTTCGCAACTAGTTTTTTGCCGTCTAGAAAAACTCTGTCACCCACAGGGTTAATGCGATCACCAAGCGAAGCAACTTTTTCATTGATTTCTAGCCTACCTTCAGTGATCCATCTTTCAGCTTCTCTGCGAGATGCTAGACCTAATTCTGAAATCCATTTTTGTATGCGAATACCGTCCATTTTCTGTCCTATTTAATGGAGGATTAAGCATGTGTTAACTTGATGCTGACAACAAACTTAAGAGTATTATTATTTTTCGACTTCTTCGTTTGCGGAAGATGAGACGGGCTTATGAATACCATCTGGCTTTTGTGTAATCAACGCCTCAACGTCAATCTCCTGTTTTGCATCGATTTTTTCGAGTGCTTGTTCCATAACGTCTTGGGCTGGTTGGAACGAATCGAGTGGAGGAAGGCTTTCAAGACTCTTCAAACGGTATGTTTTGAGGAACTCTGTGCTTGTGCCAAAAACCATTGGCTTCCCTGGTGAGTCTTCCTTTCTTCCAACGCATTGGATTAGGTTCCGTTCGAGGAGGTTTTTAATAATACTACCAGCATCCACACCACGGATAAATTCGATATCTGCCCTTGTTACGGGTTGCCTGTAGGCAATAATTGCAAGGGTCTCGTGAGCTGCACGCGAAAGGGGTCTGGGTCTTTGTGAAAATAGGCGTTCCATCAAATAGGATGCAGTAGTGACAGTTTGAAACTGATAGCCTTTCCCTTTTTGGTGGGTCAGTTTGAATCCACCTCCCTTCTCTTGGTAGAAGCGCTGAAGACTTTCCGTCACTTCAAGGATGTCTCTGATATTAATTCCTTCTTCCTGAATTAACTCAAAAATTTCTGAAGCTTTAAGTGGAGTGGGGGCAGCAAACAGTATAGCCTCTACCTTTCCGCGCAAATTCAATTCATCCTCAAATAAAACAAGTTGCTCGTCTTCTGTGGGATCTTCAGCAGCTTGAGAAAGCTGTTGCGGAGCGATTTCGGTGATACTTGAGGCAGGCTGCTCGCCATCAGTTGGGTTTATAAAGGGTTCTAATTCAATTTCGAATTCAGCATTTTTGCTATAGCTTTCCTCTGAATCTTCGAGATTCAGAGAAGAGGGTTCCTCATTTTTAGCAGGAGTAGGCTTGGGCGTTAGTGGCGCTTCTTTGTCAAATATACCGGTCATACTTCACTCTTGTTTGGTTTTATAAGGTGTTAGGTGCGGGCTCTGATTTTTCAGGTTTCTTTTTTGGGATTTCAGAGAAATTTTCAAACGCCTCATCTGGAAGATCCTTTTCATTAAGGCGCTGGGTGTACAACCAAATTGGCCCCTGCATTTCTTCTTGGTAAAGTTTGAGCTCTCTGTCTCTCACCAACTGCAGAATGGCAAGAATATTTGCAACTAGCTCGTATCGAGACTCCATTTTGGGCATGAGCTTTTGAAACATGATAAATCCAAGTTTTTCCACATACTCCTTGAGCTTGGAGATAACGTGTTCCACGGTGAGCGATTCGGTGACGGCTTTAACAGTCACAGGACGCTTTTCCGCAAGCGAGCTAAGCATTTGTTCATAGAGGACCAATAGGGTGCTTGGATCACCTCTTAAGGGGGACTCTAAATGATCATAAAATGGGGCTATACGACGCCACTCCGAACTGCTAGCAATGAGCCCTCCGCCCACAGGTTTTTCCATCAAAAATTCTGAAGCTTTACGGAAGGTGTCATATTCGAATAAGCGCTTTTGTAAAATCGTAGCGGGATCCTCTTCTTCAGCTAGGTCACCTTCTTCACCTTCATTCGTGGACTCATTGGGTAAAAGGTGGCTCGATTTAATCTCGATAAGGCTTGCTGCCATTTCCATAAATGCAGCGGCATCTTTAAGGTCTCTAAACTTCATAAGACGCAGATAATCAAGATATTGAGAAGTAAGGATAAACAAGTCAATCTGAAAAATGTTTAGCTCATGCATTCGGATCAAATGCAGCAATAAGTCGAGGGGCCCCTCAAATTGCTCAAGCTTAACAAAGTAATTGCTAGACATCTATTTCCCTACTTGTTTTGTCTATAAAATCCCTAAGAATCGCTATATTTAATAAGTATATCACTTGGCTGCTTGAGGCTGCTCACAAATTTACTTAAAACAGGAATACTCATGTTATCTCACATTCATGGCGATACAAGCCAATAAATGGAAGGGGATTAAGTTCTTTCACCATTCCGTAAATTAAACTAGGAACAAATTGACAGCTTAAGTCATTCAAGAAATAAATATAGAATTTGATATAGGAACTTGAAGAGGAATCGCTGTTTTAAGGAGACTAAGCAATTCATTTATCGAATTATCAGTTTGTGCGGTGCAGTAGGATTCTCTTGTTTTTCCTGAGAAAAGGCATTGCTTCCAAGCTTTTTATTGTCGGCGGTGTTCTGTTCTTCACTTGGGAATGGTCGGTCAAAGGGCAGATGATCGCCACTTCATTACCCTTGAAGCGGGGGCTGGCTAAAATACCATTTATTTCCCCATACAATATGCCGCACTATTCTATTGCACAGCCTCGTGAAGCATTGATTATCAAAAAGTTTTGTACAAATATTAAGCAGGTCTTTAAGCGTTATGGTTGGTATGGTGACCCCTGTGGTGGTGTTCAATGGCGTGCCGATCTTAAAACGGTTGCTGGTCATCCACTGATCTACGCTTCTTTTGGTAGCGGGAAGGATACTACTCTCTTCATGGGGGGAGTCCACCCGGACGAGCTAACACCAATTCATCTATCTTTCCGTTTTGCGAGGTATTTACAATCTCATCCAGACGTATATATAAAACATGGAATTAAAGTGATTATCGCACCTATCGTTAATCCTGATGGATTTTTGCAAAAATATCCCCTAAGAACTAACCGAATTGTGGATGTAAATCGAAATTTCTTTACCCTAGATTGGTATGAAAAGGCAGGAAAATCTTGGAGGGGTCGCCGCAATGGAGTTGCGAGATATTTTCCGGGATACTTTCCCAATACAGAGGTTGAGACCCTTTTCCAAGTTAAGCTCATCGACAAGTTCAAGCCAGATAAGATTTTCTCAGTGCATGCTCCTTTAGGCTTTCTTGATTATGACGGCCCTGGTGATCAGAAGCCTGTACATTTATCGCGCATTGAAAAAAAAGCAAAGCAGTTTGTCTACGCAGTTTCAAAGAAAACTCGTAATTACAGAGTAGTAGACTACTCATTCTACCCAGGATCTTTAGGGAATTATGCGGGAAACGAAAGAAATCTTCCTACAATCACCCTCGAACTTAAAACAACGGAACCCTCAAAGGTTGAAGAGTACTGGTTAAAATTTCTGCCTGGGTTCTTACAATCAGTTCATTATCCTTTTCGCAAGAACCATTCTAAGGTGAATGATAATGCAACCAGGTTTTTCAGTATTTATGATCAAATTTATTTAGAGAACCAGGGCTAGCTTGTTATCTGCGCTTAATGATTCCTTGCTTTTCATGGTAGCTCAAATCATCTTCAGACTGGCTGCTATTTTTTTCTTGCTCCTTCATTTGTCGAGATATATCACTAAATACTAAGAGCACTTTGTTTATCATTTCATCCTTAATAATAGGATGATAGGTCACTTCTAGCCAACGAAAACCATTTTTTAGAGGGAGTTTGAGTACTTTGGGAAAGCGCTTTTTATCGACTTTATAAAAAATTTCATCTGCACCAAATACGTTTTGAAATTCTCGGTACCCTTTTTTTTCTTCTGATGTCATATTTTCAGAAGAAGGGTCGAATAAGACTTCATAAATATTTTTGTTTTTAAGGGTTTCCTGCTCGAGTAAAAATTCTAGATAGGCGCTGTAGGGACCATTTACATCACCATTGTTGTCGATCATCATGATCCCGAGAGGGATTGCTGAGAATATTTCAGATAGCTGCTGTTCGTACTTGCGAATTTCTGTGATGTCACGCCCAAAAATAGAGATCAATGCACCTCTGCGTAGGCTAACTCCCTCGAAAATTCTTAAGTTCCAATGAATGCTTTTTGTTTCGTATTCTTCAGCATCAATTGGCAATTCAAATGAGCTGGTAACCGTTTTGTTCTCACTTCTGTTTAAGCGGGTGCGTCTATATGCGTCAGATAACTTGCTTATTTTATTAAAAAATATGTTACTTGATTCAGAAGAAAAAAGCTGACCTACGTTCTGGTTTATGATCCCATCTGTGTTAGTCTTAAGAAGCTTAGCACCAGAGATATTGCCTTTTAGAATCCTGCCACCTTGATCGATAACAAAGTAGAAGTCTGGCAATAAATCGACCATTGTTTCGGTATTGGCCTTGGATCTTTCAATTTGAAAAAGAATTTTATGGCTAGCACGTAGATTTTGAGCCACTAGCATGTGCTGGTTGATAAGCTCTCTTCGCTCGTCGGAATGATCGGTCATTAGGTCTCCCGGATAAGCGGCCTAAATCTTCTATTTTAGAATTTTATCAAGCACGGTTTTAAGCTTTGTAGTACTGAACGGCTTTACGATCCAAGCCATCACACCTGCTTCCTTGCCTACACTTTTAAGTTCGGGGGTCGATTCAGTGGTTAGCATAAAGATCGGAAGCTTCGCGAATTGCGCTTCATCTTTGATCTTTTTGCACATTGAGATACCATCCATACCCGGCATATTAAAATCAGATATAAGCAGATTTACGTCCGTATTTTGGCTTATTTTTTCAAGTCCATCTGGACCACTTTCAGCTTCAACGACAGAATGACCAAGGCTTTCGAGAAATGTTTTTAGCTCTAAGCGCAAGGTTTCGGAGTCATCGACGATTAAAATTTTTGACATAGTTAGGCTCCCTTAAGGTTTATAAGAAGTCAATATCGCCTTCGTCTTCAGCATTGAACTCTTTAATTGTAACAGAATTAAATATTTCAGGCTGAAACACCTCAGTCTCAGCCGTTAAAACAATTTCGTTACCGCTCCATAGAAATTTCCAATAATCTCTTACGATAAATTTTCCCAAGTTATCTGAAAAGAGTATTTCATCGAAGCCTCGTGTTATGAGTGGCAGACTAATGCCAACTAGAATCTTATTGGCAAATAACTGTGATTTTATTTCTCCAGCAAATAAATTGGTTAGTTCTCGCATATAGTCTGTCAGCATGCCGGGCTTTATTTTTGCCCTTGCTAAACCGAGTGAATGGGAACTGAGTGCCATCGCTGATTCATTAAAATAATGCATTTTAAGAGTACACTGAAGTTCCTGGCCAGATAATAAAATGACCGACATCCATTGCCCATATAGAAAGTCATCTGGATTGCTAAGCTCTTCGACATCTACGCCACCCTCGATTTTTAAGCTCGAGTAAAGACGTAACCTACAAGCTTGCCGCAAAAGGCCTTGCAGGTTTTTTTCTTGAATATCTGAAACTCGTTTAGTGTTTATTTCCATGCTGTGTTGGCTAAAACCTAAACTTAATAAAGTCTATAAAAAGTCGATATCACCGTCTTCGGTATCTTCTTCTTCATGAAGTTCATCAATAGATTTTAATTCATGAAGTTGTAAAATTTCATTTTCATTTGCTATTTCGATTTTGCAGGTGCAGTAGATAACATCGTCTTTAAAATTAAACTTCCATTTATCAAGTTTCGGATTATCCTCCCATCCTGTGAAATGGACCTTGTCATAGCTAGGCTTGCTTTCAGGTAAATTAACCTGCAGAAGGTCTGTAGAGATTTTTGCACCGGCAGCTACCAGGCTTTGTTTTATGGCTCCACCAGTAATATTGGTATATTCCTGTATGAGTGCTTGCGAGAAATTTGAGGACATTTTGGTGGAAGATTGAAATGCATGCTCGGCCATTTTTCGTGCAGCTTTAGAGAAAAAATGGACATTGAATAAAAAAGATCCTAGATCGGTCTTCTGTTGAATACTGGTGATCCAATGATCCCAAGTAAGTTTTTCTATGTCTTCAGGTGTGAATTCTTGTATCTCGATATCTTCATATTTGGAGGACTCTATCAATTTCAATTTAGCATTTTTCCGGATGACCACATGCATCTTTTCAAATGTAGCCCTTAAAGTTACATCTAATGAATTGCTCATTTACTGTCCTCAGTCTACAGGTCCATTGCCGTGAATCATGTTGATCTCTTTCATTATACAATAGCTTGTGCTCAATCTTTACGATTACTCCTGGATATCCACTCTGTAGGCAAAATCTACAAGTCACTTTACAAATAAACTCGGGTTTTTACCTAGGTGAAAAGACCCATTTAGCAGTCTATAACTATCGATAATGACTCCAGTAAAAGACTCGGCTATGATAGTTACTATTGAATAATTATAACGAGGTCAGGGTATGCGCATTTTCCTCATTTATAGGCTTACTGGTTTGATTTTTATGTCCTTACTGTGTATGTCCGCATGCACGGATTCTGAAGAAGATGCTGCTAGTGATAGTACAGCATTAGCCGGATGGGTCGAACCTTTTAGTGATGGTAAAGCAACAGTGAGCTTTGCAAATGCGGAGGTGGATCAAGAGTATTTAATAATGCCTTATCACTTGGGTAGTATTGATACTGTGCAAGGGGGCGATACGAGCCAAAGTGAATATTCGGTAACTTTGCCGAGTTCAGCAAATCTGAGAGGTTTCTCACCCAAAGAAAAATCTTCTGCAAGGTTACTACAGCCTTCCGATGTTGCATCAATGGGTCAAATATACCGAATGATTATGAATCGATTCAATCGTAGGAAGCCAATAGAATCCCAAGATGACGGACTCTGGGCCCTAGCGCATACCTATGATGAGCTTCAGCAAGAAGATCAAAGTCAACTGAGTTTGAACCCAACCCCTTCTATGACTGCTTTTCTTAAGAGTTCTATTGCAAGTTTTAAGCCCAGTCTTACACCTAAGAAGGGCCAAAGCCTCAATCTTATGGAGGGCTGTCCAACCACTGATGATGATGTGGAACTCTTCGTTGGAGTTGATACAGATGATGATGAAGTTAGTGAACAAGATAGCATTGAAGCAGTCATTGAAAACGATGATTTTTGTGTGATCTTGGTAACAGATAGTCTTTCTGACAAGCTAAGTGATAAGACTGTCTTAGAGTCGACCATTAAAAATATTCTCGACATTTATAAGAACGTGATTTACGAAGATACCTTCCCAGTTAAAAATGGCATCACTTTTAAGCCTTATTTTATCTTTGCTAATTTTGAGGACCTTGTAGGTTTAGGTCACTCTTCCGCACTTACTTCAATCATTGGTGCCTTTAATCAAGATTTGACTGTTAGCGCAGGCCGGCCAGTTTTATTAATGACGGAGACTCTAGCTGGAGTGGGATTAGGAGAAACCGATGCCAATGTTAGACAATATTGGGGAACCTTAGCTCATGAAGTGTCTCATGCGATCTCTTATTACTATAAGAATGGACTCGATGACCTATATATTGATGAGGGTGCTGCACATGTTGCAGAGGACTTATTTGGGTATAAGAACGATGGTAATTACGAAAATTACGCGAGTATTTATCTCCAAAACCGCTACTCAGGTAACTATCCGTTCTTTGTGTCTGCAGCACTTACCTCTTCAGACTCAAGCCTAGATTCGTATGGACGGGCTGCAGGCCAGTCTTTGCTTCACTACTTGATGAGTCAGAAAGGTGGGATTAGCTATACAGATGGTGCACTTAGCGCAAGTGCTGGGTTAAAGTTTTATGCTGATGTGATTAAGTCACCGAACAAAGGAATCAAAAATATCAGAACTGTGTATGCTGATACTGACTTTTCTTGGCTAGAAATAGTTGGAAATTATATTGGGGCATTGATGCTTGATGGGACAAGCCTTGATGTAGCAAGTCGCTACCAAACTGCTGATGTGATTGCCAATATAAACAATGTCCAAGGGGATTCCGGCAAGGAATATGGTTATAAATTCAATGGAGGTGAGCTTGAAAACGCCACTGATAATGCCACTAGTCTCGATTCTGAAACCTTTGAAATAAGCCTCTACCAAACGAAACCATTTGTTTACAAAGTGCAAAGTACTGATGATTCTATTGAAATAGAAACATTGGCAGAAAATGCTGGAGTATCGGTTGTAAGGTTCAAATAAAGGAAAAATGCAAAATCAATTGAGAGGTAGGTAAGGTATGTATAGGATTTTATTTTTTTTACTTTGTGGATTGTCACTTCCTTCATACGCAGTAAGTACCGTCAGTGGACTTGTGCGAATAACAAAGGCAACTGCTGGTCGGTATGTAAATTTGGAGTCAAAAGAAACAAATAAATCTGTCCGTTTATGCGACTCAGATCTAAGCAACAAGATACAAACTTTAAGTGCTATGACAATCGAAGTTGCTGGAGAATGGAAGGGTTCTGCAGGAGCAAAAAACTCCTGTTTTGCTTCAAAAGAATTTAAGATTTTGAAACTATCTTCAGGTAGAGAGCCAGCAGTTGGTGTTCTCAAGTTGCTTAATAGTTCATATTACCTTGAACATGAAGATGGCCAGAAAACTTTTTTTCTCAAAGTACCGAAGAAAATGAAGAAGATGGTTAATAAAAAAATTATCGTTGATCCTAAGATCGTTGCTGTGTCTTATTCAGCTTACCCAGAATAGTTTTTCATAGGAGGTGTTTGAAATGTTATCAAGAGTCACCATCGTATTTTTTATGATTATGTTCCCGATTACAGGTTTATCCGGAGTGGGAAAAACTCTAATCACGAAAAAATTAAAACCGGATATTGCAAAAAGCTACAATAAAGATTCAGATAAAACCTACAGCTTTACGATTGATCCAAGTAAAACTGTAAAGAGTGGTGGTAAAGAAGTTGGTTTGACTTTCGAGATGATTCAAAGCTCCTTGATGAAACGCCTTGGCAAGAAATTTGGAGCTAAGGTATCAGGCGATGTGAAGAAGGTTGTAATTAGCTTTACTAAGGGTAAAGACTCGGATTTTTTAAAAACAGTCTCCAAAGCCCGAATCAGGCCCAACAAAGCCATCAATATAGCGAGTTCTGTCTCTGATGGAGGGGTTAGAGCGCGTACTGCTAATCGCGATCCAAAGAGTGGGGAAATTAAAGGATCGGTCGCCAAGGTTGTCTCAAAAGACCATATTATGGTAAAAGTCCTTATGAAAGGTAGCGAAAATGTAACTTCTAAATCAAATGCAATTTTTAAAGCAGTCCCTCTCAACGAGCAAATCTTAGTAGCTTACAAAAATTTCAAAGGGTTAAATGGTCAGCTCTTATACTTTTTTCCTGTTGCACATAAAAAAGATTCTAAGAGTTCTAAACTCGTATGGATAGGGAAAGACTTTTCGAAAAAATAAGTAGCTTGTTATCTTATCTAAGAATTTTGCACTCTTTTTTTCAATTGTTGCGTCTTATTTTTCGACTTATCATCTTCATCGAAAATTTCTCCAACAATTTCCTCAAAGATATCTTCAATGGTGATAATACCCAGTGGAGACTTATCGTCTATAGAAACTACGATACCCATGTGGCTTTTCTTAGCCTGTAACCGCCTTAATGTGTTGAGAGGGAAGGCGTTTTCGTTAACAAGTAGTACAGGGTGCACTAAATCTTGCCATTGACCTCTGCTAGAAGCAAAAAACTCTTTTGCATTGAGAAGACCTTTTATTTCTTGTTTGTCCATAACTGGAACCCGTGTGTGACCGCTACTTAATAAGATATTCTCTACTTCGACATCAGGCATATGGGTATTTATTTTTGTTACATGAGTCCAATCTACTAGCACATCATCAAGAGAGGTTTTTTGAAGGTTCACCAAATTGTAGACGTATTCGCGGTGTTTTTTTGAAAGATTATGAATTGCGAAAGCATCATCTGCATCTTCAAGGTCTTTCCTGTTAGATTTCATACCTATCATATCGAAGGTTTTCAAAACGCAAAGAGTGGTGACTTCAAAGATTTTAACTAAAGGTAAAAATGCTGTATTGGCAGTTCTAATTGCCTTTGCAAAAAAGAAGGAGACATTCATAGGGTACTTTGTAGCAATGCTTTTTGGTACGAGTTCGCCAAAAACCACTGTGATAAAAGTTGTTAAGACTACAAATATAGACATCGATAGGGGTTCTGCTAACGTGTCACTAACTCCAATAGATATTAGATATGGACTCCCATACAAGTCAGTGAGTTTGCCAGCGATAGTACCACTAATAATTGCAACAATCGTAATACCTACTTGGATAGTCGAAAGAGTACTTTCTAGATTGTCGCGCATATCCATTAGTTTAGTTGCTTGTTTTGACCCTTTGTCTATGAGTAGTTTTAAAGATGCTTGTTTGATGGATACTAAACCCATCTCAAATGCGGAGAGGCATGCATTTATGAGGGTACAGATCATTACTACTAAAATATATATCATCTTTGTTATCCTCAAATTTTTTAAAAAAGAAGTCGCTTTGCCTATCGAAGTCATTTCGATAGTAATGGAGAATTTCCTTTGGAAAACCAGATCTCTCCACTTCGCTTTGCTCTGATCGAGATGAAACTATGAATATCAACAACATTTCGACAGTAACGGGGAAATCGCCTGGAATCTCAGAACTCTTTACATCGATTTGCTCCTGTCTAAGTCTTTTCGACTGTAATAGAGGAATCTACACAAATCGATATTATAAGCCATAATCTGTAATTGAAGCTTTTTATATGACTTTATTGAGAGCATGAATCAAGCAAAAAATCTATTAACAACCTAATATAAAAAATAAAATTAGAAATACTTAAAAATTAGCTAACTATAATTTGAGTCATAGTTTAAAGGCCTAATCAGCTGATGCCGATCAGTATCTAAGGTAAATAAAACAATTAGCCAGACTATACCCTAGGGATAGCTTGCTAAGAATGGAGACTAGAATCACTATATTTAATTTATATACGCTCATATTGACTTTTTTTTTGGCTGATGCTTTGCACGCTAGAATCATGTTTGATAGAAGCTTATATAAAAATAGTAAATACTATTCTCGTGGCCTATTAACAATCACTCAATATGATACCCCTGATTCTATTTTCTTTAATCCCGCGAATATTGAGCTCACCTCAAGAAGATACATTGAAGGATTAACTGAACAGTCGCGAAATATTTATCTAGTTGGACGCGGTGTAATAGATTGTGTAGAAAAAACCGGACTTTCCTCATATAGCAAAATAGCTGAAGAAAGTATGATTAAGATCTGTCTTGAATATAATAAAGAAATATTGATTAATGCGATTGAAAAAATATCTAAAAGAAAAAAATATAATTATATTCGATCATGTCTTACAGCTGATGCAAATAGTATTCATGTAAGCCGAAGTTGCTATGAAAAAGTTGTAAAGACAGTAAAATTCCTTGAAAAATATCAAAAGAATATTTTCTATATAGTTAACGTAGACAGTTCGATATTCGGCCTTGAGTTACTTGAGCAAGATAATGAAGATGCAAGAACACAACATGCTATCGAAAATAGGGGTGATCCAGCAGCCTTTTACGCTGGCCACTCATTACTCTTTTATAGTGAAAGCTATGCAATTGGGCTTATTCAAAACCAGAATCTTTCGGCGATAGCTTCATTCGATGAAATAGAAAATATTGAAAACGATAGCGCAGGGCTATTATCAATAAATGCTGACTACTCAAAAACAAATGGTCTTATATTTACCTCAGGGGCTGCAGTAAATGAAAATTTTAATATTGGAGCAAACATTAAACTAATTAATCGGCATACCTCTCAATATGTGGCAGATATTACAGATTTGGAAAAAATAAAAGACGTCCAATCCTTAAGAAATACCCAGGATGGTACCGGGGTTGGGATGGATCTCGGCATTACCTATATTAGAAATTCGATCTGCTTAGCCGGAGCTATTGAAAATGTCTCGGATTTGCACCTTAAAAAAGAAATAACTAGCGGGAAAAAAATTGAAACTATACCTCAATTGGAAAAACTAGGAGCTAGTTACCAATTCAAATTCAACCGCTTTCGGATGGAACTTGGCGTTGAAGCAGAGGATATTAGCAATGATAGTGACCTTAGCCTGGGGAGTAGAGTTCGCTTAGGTTCATCAGCATGCTTAGACTGGACCGTTTGCTTTAACCTTGGAGTCCTAAATGGTTATATTTCATCAGGCATATCTTCAGATAGCCATAGCAAGTTTAAATACTCAATAGCGCGATACACCCGAGATTTAAGTAACGAGCTGGGACTAAGGCCTGAGACCCACTATGCGTTTCAATTGGGGGTGTATTTATGATTGGGTATGTTCTGAGTTTTTTAGTAGTATTTGGATTGATAGGATGTAAACAAAATCTCTATGAAGAGAAAACTCAAAAGAAAAACTCTCTTGCAAGGGTATCAAAGTATCTTGAGGAACAAAAGCCGGAAGACGCATTACTACTTTTGATTGCAGATTTAGATGAAGGATTACGTGAAAAATTATTGAGGAAAGATTTTTCAGATGAAACTCTAGAGCAACTAGCTCATGGGGTGAATTTTGATCCTCAGAGATTAAATCTATTTTCTAGCACTTATGCTAATATTGCGGGCGTAGATATTGTAAATCTAGCTCTAAAAATTGAAAAATTTAAGACCGAAAACCCTAACTCAAATTTACTTATACAAGAACTTCTTCCCTTATTTAGCGGTAAAAAAGAAGATATTGTCACTATAAATTTTGCTAGAAAAATAAAAGAAATCATCACTGATCGTGGTGAATCAGATGAAATTTACATAGCTACACTCACAACTGCTGAGATACTATTTAGCTTAAAGAGCTTTGATCTCGATGGAGATTTTGATGTTTCACCTGAAGAGTCAATGAAAATTAATATTGATGATATTGAGCGTCTTTACGATTTAATTCAAAAACTGATCAATGATTCAAACTCGATCGAAATACTTTCAGAAAATTCTCAGGTAAAAAAAGTTTTAGAGAGATTTGAAAAGATCAATGAGAAAATTGATAATGTTTTGAAAGATGGCAATAAAGAAAAGCTAAAGGTAGTGGTAAAAGGTATTTTGAGAGAGGTCCAAGATAAGGAGTTTAAAATAGAGGTTCCTCCACCGAAAGAATCAATGAAAGCGGCACCTAAAAGCCTTGATATTCAGGTGGATCAAGATGATAGGCGACTTGTTCAATCTATGGTTGTATTCGGAGACAGTATGGCTGTTGGGGTAGGTGTAGCCTATCAAAAGGGCCAGGAACTAACTACAGAAGAGCTTGCATATCATCCAGGAATAGAAGAGGCCTTAAAACAGCAGGGAGACACTAGTTCAAAAAGAGATCAGAAAAAATCCGATCTAAATATTATCCAATCATTTGATGGCGCATATTCAGCGACTGGAGAAACCATAAAAAGGTGTAGTGAAATAATGGATGAAAACTGTTATTCGCACGCAGCAAGGCTAAAAGTTGAATACTTAAAAAACTATGCAATGAGTGGTAGTAAAATTCAAGATGTCCTCCAGATTCAGTTACCCTTATTTTTAAAGAGTAAAAGCCATGCAGATTACGTTGTAGTCAATATTGGTGGTAATGATTTTTGCTCGAATAATTTTGATAAAAATGTATTTGTAGACTGCTATAAACAAGTCTTGACAAGTTTGTATAATCTCGAGAGCAAGCCAGTAATTTTATTAGTCCCCCCACCAAGTATCACTAAAGTTTTTTCATCGTTAAATGATTCGTCCCCAGCATTTTCTATTCTAGATGAGGAAACAGAATCAAAGGCAGATTTTATCTGTGGGGATATCCGTTGGGTCTTTTGTCCGCGTGCAGCACTGAATCGGGAAAATCTTGAATCGCAGGCTCATATCATTGATGAAATTATCGAAGGAGTCAATAGAGCAGTTGCTAAAGTTCAAGATCCAAAAGAACAGAAGAGAATTTTTATTGCCCGTGAATTATCACAGTTTGAAGTGACTCCTGATATTATTGGTATTGATTGCTTTCATCCCAATAAAGAAGGCTATATTAAGATCGCAAATACAAGTTTCAAAGCGGTTGAAGATAAGCTTAAGGCTAATGAGCAGCAGAGCGAATAACTGGTCTATTTGCAAGCCAGTACCAAGTTTCCCTTGTAAATTATCAACAAATAATTACCGAGAATATTTGGAGAATCGTCCTCTCAATAAAGAAATGCCATATAAATCCGATATATAAAAATAGACTAAAGTTTTGCTTTAGAATTATGTGAGGGGTAATTGGGTGGAAAAAAATAATAACTACAATGTTTTCAATGTGCTTACAATCCTTTTCTTTATTACAAATTGTGGATTTGGGGAATATCAGGCAAGGGACAGGCAAGAAGTCAAAACCTTTGATGCAAATCAATCCAATAGCCAAAATGCTAAGAAATCGGAGGCCAATAGTAATATGGAGCCTCTCGTTATTAGCTCAGGGGTTGTAGAGTCCGCAGATAATCAAGATGAAAACGAACTTGATGATATGTCTTCCCTAAAAGAAGGTGGGGATGAAGATACCTCTGTTGACGATGAGATGAAAGTTGATGAAGATGAAATGGAAGAAGTAGCTGATGAAGATGAAAATGAAGAAGAAATTGTAGAGCAGGCACCTGTGGTCGTTAGTTCCAAGGGGATTAATGGCCCCCACAGGAATGAATGAAGTAGCTTTTACAGCGAGTAATAATCTAAGTAGTACTTATAAGATTATGGCTCCCGCTGATGCGGCTTCGAAAGTTTATGGACTGCATATTCATCTTCACGGTGATGGTGGTGGTGGTTACCAAGATTTCCCAAATGTTGAAACTCGTTTTGATCTAGTCGGGGTTACCATATTATCCCCCAATAACGGCCAGAGTTGGAACCGTGATGGACAAAATTTTTCGCAATTTCTACATGAACTTATTCAAGATGACCTATTGGCCAAATATGATATTGATTTATCAAAAATCTATTTTTCAAGCGTCTCAGGTGGTTCCTATTTCTTGACTGGTGCCTTTGTTCCTTTATATGGACAGTTTTATAAAGATGGTGGAGCCTTTATGATGTGTGGAGGCAGAGCTCCTCAATTTGACTTTGCTGTTCCGGATACTATTAAAGAATTTAGACTTCACTGGCAAAGTACCTTAGAAGTTGACCGAGCCGATATTGCAAGTTCTATAGATGATAGCATTGCTGCTTATAAGGTGCTTCTTGACGCGGAGCAAGGAGATCCACTGGTTCAAAGCTCAGTCGTTGAAGGTGCTTTTGGTCACTGTGAATTCGATGGAGTTGCTTATACCAGTGGTATTCAATTTATGATCGATACCAATTTTAGCGCAATCTTACCTGCCGTGGCTCAATAATCTATATTCCGTTGTGTTCTAATAGCCCCCCGAACAGAGTGAATCCCTGCTGGTCCGTGCCCCTGAACGAAGTGAGGGTTAGGGCATCTTGTTCTAAGAATATTTTAGATTAAATTTATTATCCTTGTATATAATCAACTAGGCGGATTGCTAGATTAAGTGCAGAAGAAAAAATTCCATCGCTTCGGAAGGCGGATTTAGTTTAGTCTATGAGGCTAATCTGCTTGCAAGAAAGGGGTATTTATGTCTGCCAATCTCACTTATGAGCAAAGGTATGA
>JBGCDR010000180.1:0-4302 GCA_045105515.1 Oligoflexales bacterium | reverse complement strand
CAACGCAGCTTCTTCAAAGTTAAGAGTCAGAATTGATAAGCTTCGTGATGAAATAGGTTACGCAGCAGCAGGTCTTTGGAACTATAAAATAACATAAATTAAGCTACCAAAGGGTTTTATCAATTGTTAGACAACTCTGTTGTTTCCATTACTACGTTTAATCTGACCTTTGATATCATCACCGTGATGTTCAATGGCATCACGGGGAAAATCAGCTTGATTGACCATTAAATTATCATAGTCAACAATTTGAAGAAGCCTTTTCTTTTTACTCATTTTCAATAATCCATTAGGAGTATAGTAGGGAAAAAGACTTAAATCATAATCTAAAGAGGTATTGCTATCGACCGGATTCCAAGCAAGCCCCATGACAATAGTGTTAACTTTTGGGCTAATCTCATACTCCTCACCGATCTTCAATATTTTAGCTCCTGTTTTTTGCTGTCTCTCTGGCAATTTATTTTTGTACAATATCTCCCAGTTGTCACTACCTGCAAAAATATTTGAGCTAAGTAAAAATGTGCTTAAAATGGATCCAGCAATGAGTAATTTTTTTTTTGACATAGAACTTCCTCCTTATATTTGGAACTTCCTATATAAACGCCTACTAGAAAAAATCAATTGAATTGTTAATAAAATCGTCTTAAAAGTCCATTTAGATGAATCCTTAAACAAATGTTTAGCTTTGAAATTGTAAAATTAATATTTTTTTATGGTTAACTATTTTATGATATTTTAGAATTGAATTTTTCATGTAATAATGAAGTTGGGCATTGACTACTAATGCTGGCAACTAGTTTTTGGGTTGGAGTGATTTTAATCAATATTCATTATTGAGTGGCTGACACTCAACTTAATTATCCACTATATTTTGGACTTCGTTTCTTTTAATGGTATAAAATTGCAAAATATGTGTGAATATTTCTAAGGAAATAGGTTTGGTGTAGTATGCTGAGAAACCAGAATCTAAGCACTTTTTTTCTTGAACTTTTGTTGCATCAGCTGTTAGAGCGATTATAGGACCCTCATATTTATTCTGCCTAATTTTTTTAGCAGCCCCAAAACCATCTAAAATTGGCATCTGAAGATCCATAAATATAATGTCGAACAAAATTTTATCTGTGGCTTCTAGGGCATCTTTACCGTTTTAAGAAACGTGTACTTCAGCCCCTAAAGAAGCAAGAATAATAGAAATAAAATTTTGGATATCCAAATTGTCCTCAACAACCAAAATTTTTATACCTGAAGAACTTTGAATTTTTGAGATTTTCTCGGGGTCTATGTTACTTGGGTATATTGTATTAAACATCGCTACATCTGATGGATGGTCTATGGGAATCGAAATTTTGAATGTACAGCCTTTTTTCCCTTTGTGTTGTCCTTGATCCAATAATTCAAGGTCACCTCCCAATATTTTCACTAGCTTTTTAGAGATATATAAACCTAGACCTACACCAGATTCTTTGTGACTAATTGTATCCTTAACTTGCCCGAAAGATTCAAAAACATAACTTCCTTGATTTATCGGAATCCCAGGCCCGGTATCAGCAACTAAAAATTTTATCTTCGACATATTATAACTTGATAAAAAATAACTGATCTTAACTGTAACTGATCCTTTTTTAGTAAACTTTATAGCATTGTCAATTAGGTTAATTAGGACTTGTCGAAGTTTTGTTGGGTCGGTGTGAACAAGCTTCGGAACAGATGTTACAAAGGAAAAACTAAACTTTATTTTTTTTGCTTCAGCCTTTTTATAGCAGATAGAATAGATATCATATAATTCATTTTGTAGGTCTGTTTCAATATGCTTAGCAGTAATTATATTAGCTTCTATTTTTGAAAAGTCGAGAATTTCCTCTACCAATGCTTTAAGATGTTTTGTATTTCTGTTTATAGCATCCAAGAATTTGTCATAAGGTGCTTCTTTTGTTTGATTGCCGACTAATAATTCTACAAACCCAGAAATTGCCGAAAGAGGAGTTCGAATTTCATGACTAATATTCGCTAAAAATTGAGATTTCGCTTCATTTGCCTGCTTCGCTTGATTTTTAGCCTTTAAGGCTCGTTGTTCAGCTACTTTGCGCCTCTTTGATTCATCCTCAAGATCTAAGATTAGCGCTTTGAAGGCTCTATTTTGCTCTTCCAATTTTCTTTCGAAGATTTTTTCTGCGGAAACATCTACCGTGAAACAACGAGTGTGAACAAGTTTTTTTCCTACAAAAAATGCATCTGAATTTATGATTACTTCTGCAATAGAACCATCTTTTCTTAGAATTCTGGCTGAATATTTATTTAGTACTTCTTTTTTTACTAAGCGATTTATAATGTCATCGATTGTGCATTGATCAACATGAAATTTAGAGATATTCTGGCCTATGTATTCACTTTTTTCATAGCCAAAAGTTTCCAGCTCAGTTTTATTAGCCCAAAGTATCGTTCCATCACATCCCACAAAATGAATACAAACCTTCGCATTTTCCAAGAATATTTTAGGATTTTCAAATTGAACATCATCCATAATAATCCTACCCAACTTCTCAACAAAAGTGGCTATCTTCTAGCTTAGATTAACAGACAAACAAATTAGATAAGTGGCCATATAGGGCACCTTTTAAAAACGCCACGAGAACAAAAGTTTAGCGTAACAGTGATTTTCTATAAATAACAGTCAGAGACTCTAAAATGGTTTACATGCTTCTCAATCTTGAAGGCGGCCCCAATATGTTCAACTTTAAATGAAAAAACATTTTCACATCTTAACAGATACCCTGCTAATACTAGTTGTCAAGAGGAAAAGATAAACTATTCTAATATTTTTCAAGAATGCTCACATTATACAAGTTTAAAACAAAGCACTTAGGTACTAGTTGAATGCAAGATTTTTCGACATTCCGCTTAGCTATGTCCAAAGATATCTAAGAATTGATTCACAGGTTTAGGAGTGCAGTAAACGCGAATGTATCTCAGAAAAGATATAGTATTTTTTACGTGTCAACGAAGGGAGGTTAAACAGTCAGTTGGAATAATAAATTGAAACCTCTTCTATTAAGTTATATTCCCTGTTCTATAAGATAAGCACTTAGACTTAATTTTTTCATTTTCAAACCAAGCTTCTTACGTATATTTTCTCGATACTTTTCAACTGTCCGCGGAGATAGGTGCATAATTGGAGCGATTTCTTTGATCACAAGCCCCTGCTTGATCATAGAACAAATTTGCATTTCCTTTGCTGTTAATTTAGTTTTCCAATCTCTTGTTTGATCAAAAATAGGCTTCGAAATTTTTTTAAGATTCTGTTTTAGAACCTGCATATATCTGTTTTCCTTAGGATACTTTTCAATAATCTGTTCCAGTAATGGGAATATTGTGATCTCGAAATTAGTCTTAATTTCTCGCAGGATTTCTAACTTTTCTTCATTAAAATGCTCAACTAAGCCAACAAAGGCCCGCTTTTTTTCGATTAATTTTTTATTTTTTCTTCCAACTGCTCAGTAAGACATTTAGTTTTATCGCCAAGCTCAACTTCATTGGTAACATCTTTATTAATAGCAAGGTAACCTATTACAGAGCTCTGATCATCATATAGAGGATATATCGATGCTTGCACCCAATAATCAATACCATCTTTAGTGCGACTTTTTAACTTTCCATGCCAAACTTGATTTGAAGAAATCTTTCTCCAAAGATCGCCAACAAAATATTCAGATTGATGTACAGCAATTACTTCACTCATCGGTTTCTCAGTCAACTCATCAGGAGTATATTTACTGAGCATGCAAAATTTCTCGTTCGCATAGACAAGTTTACCACTCAAATTGGTAATAAAAAATGCGTTGTGTTGTTTGAATACCCGATGAAAGTCCACTAAAAGTTGATGTAGATCCTCAGATTGATTGACAAATGTTGAAACAGGAAAATTGCTAAGGGATTTTATAAGTTGTGCATCTATTTCTGAATTTGCGTTAAGCTGGCAAAGATGGATTGATTTCGATGTCATTATATTCACTCTCATTATATTCACTCTCACTTGCAGGGGCCAATAAGTTGCATACTTAAAAGGCGCAAGGTTTAAAATTCAATTTCTCATTGCAAATAAAGGACCATAATTCAAAAACGGAAAATGTGGAAATCTACTAGGTGTTTATAGAATGTGGTTCATCTTGAATTCAATAAGAAAATGCAAAAATAATCTTGCCGTCCAGAATTCAAAACAAATTTGTGCTTGAAAAAAATATTTTCATCAAAATTCCCCTTCCTAAGATGTGTTTAAGAGCTAATAAGAGAAAAATCTTAAGTTTT
>JBGCDR010000179.1:0-30546 GCA_045105515.1 Oligoflexales bacterium | reverse complement strand
AAGATCGGCATTGTGTTGGCGGTAAATATAGACACCGACACCGCCGTGATTTTTTTTACATAATTAAAATCATCGGAAACTCTGTCATAAATCAATTTTAGAGGATCTTTCTACAGATTAGGTCCTAGATGCCAGTCTATACCAATGCTTGGCGGGAAGAAATGGAGTTAGCCGATGGTAACAAGGTTCCCGTTCAGGTTTTGAAGTATGGGTTTACCTTTTATAAGAGTGGACTGCCAGCTGGGTTGGGCTTTATACAAAGTTTAGGGCTTCTGGGGAGTAATGACCATTGGCACTATTTAGATATTCACGGGGCAGTGTTTTTTATTCTTGATAAAAACCAGAAGGTTTTTGCCATAGTTTTAGCTCAACACAATCACTTTCGCACCTTTGTTGTTGGTCAGGATATTGCTGCAGATATGCCTATTGAAATTTGTTTTGCGATTAGATCTAATGAACCATATTTTTGTTCACCTGAGAGAAAAAAGTATCCAACTGCTCCTACTTGGCAAGATATGCATTTCATAGTTACTGGAAAAGAAAAACCTTTTCTTGGAGCTTATGATCTAGTTCCAGGAAAAAATACCGCAAAGCGCATTTACTATAATATAAATTTCCTTCCTCATAAAGATCCCCTCATAACAAGTTGGGTCCCTTTAGGCCCGGAAATTAAAATTTGGGGCATCATTAGCACTTTTTTTAGAATGTCTCCCCCAGGAATGGCCATTTATACGACGCCCGCATTAACTCCATTTTCTAAAACTGCACATTATTTTTACTTTCATCCAGATAATGAACAAGCCTTTTCGATACATGAAACGAATATGAGCGATTTTTTAAGTCCGCAGATTGAACCTGTCTTGAGCATGAATCGACGTCATTTTTTTTCAAGTTTGAAAAAAGCGGGATTTGAATTTAGACCTTAAAAAAAAGTGGAGTAATCAAACAAAGCCTCCTGGGTCTAGTTTGATTACTGGAGGGCGGTCTGCTTTGATAGAAAGCATAAGTTTATCCCCAAGATAATTCATTTGATAAGGCTCTGACGATGAAGAAAAAAAATTTTAAAAGTAGCAAATTACTGATTAAATGCCTCTGTCTTTGCATGCTGAGCAGCTTTTGGACTTCTTACAGCGCTTATGCCAAGTTGGTAGATTATAAGGTAGAGGGAAAGTTATATGAGGGATATTACCTAGGAGCAGGAAAAAAAAATTCCCTTGTACTTATTCTGCACGATTGGGATGGGCTCACAGATTATGAGGTAAAGAGAGCAAAAATGCTCCAGAAAGATGGTTATTCGGTATTTGCTGCAGATTTGTTTGGAAAGGGTGTTAGGCCTACCGAAGTAAAAGACAAAAAGCAACATACTGGAGAGCTCTACAAAGACCGCAAAAAAATGCGAGCCTTAGTTCAAGGAGCTGTAGATACTGCCAAAAAACTTGGTGCAAATACCCAAAACATAGTCGTTATGGGCTATTGCTTTGGAGGTGCTGCAGTGCTTGAGTTTGCTCGTTCTGGCGCTAAAGCCTTAGGCTTTGCAGCTTCTCATGGGGGTTTGAAGACTCCGAATGGTCAAAATTATGGCCAAACGCAAGGGAAGGTACTTATCTTTCACGGAAGTGCTGATTCTGCGATATCCCTTGACGATTTTGCTCAGCTTGGAAAAGAACTTGAGCAACAGAAGGTGGATCATGAAATGGTCACCTATAGTGGAGCGCCCCATGCATTCACAGTCTTTGGATCCAAATCCTATCAAAAAGTTGCCGATAGTCGTTCTTGGAAGCGCTTTTCTGAATTTCTCGCCGAAGCTCTTTAAGGTAGAAGTTTAAGGTTTTGTTTCCTCGAGTCTTGGCCTTGGAATAGCCTTTATCCTTCTTCAAATCAAGCAAAAATGCTAGATTCCAGTAGATAAGTCAGTCTGAGAATTTTTAATAATAGCAAGCCTGCCTTACCAGCTTGTTAGGGGATTGAAGGTATTAGAAAACATAGAAAAGTGCTTGTTATTGGCCCAGGTTATTTGGGTAAACTTTTGGCTACAAATTTGTTGAAAGATGGTGATGAGGTTCACACTCTTTCTAGAAATGACCCTGGAATAGTCGGTACTTCCCACTTCTCTTGCGATATTCGTTTTCCTTTTTCCCTAAAAAATAATTATGATTTGGTTTATTACCTTGTATCAGCTTCTGGATACTCTGAAAAAGCTTACCAGGATGCTTATTATCATGGCCTCGATCATGCGCTGAAAGCAGTGCTTCAAATGAAGACAAAACCTTTTTTCGTCTTTGCATCAAGTACCAGCCTTTTTAAAGAGAACTCAGGTGGCCAAGTTGTTGAAGACTCTCAAATTTCTTTACACCCAATTTCTAGGGCCCTAGCTGATGGTGAAAGCCTTCTTTTGGAAAGTGGAGTTCACTCTAGTGTTCTCCGTTTTTCAGGAATATATGGACCTAAGCGCGATAGATTAGCAGTGCAGGTTGCTCGTGGCGAAGCAAGCTTGCGACAGAAAGCGTCTATCTCCAATCGTATTCACTTGTTTGATGCCGTTGGTATCCTAAAATTTATTTCAGAACTTTCTGATCCTAAGCCGATGTATTTAGTATGTGATAACATGCCTAGTCCATATAATGAGATTCTGGTTTGGCTTAGCCAGCTCTTGATTGAGAAGAAACATTTAGATTATGAACTGCCTGATACCATGCATAGGCGAATATCAAATAAATTCTGTTCCAATAGACTTATTAGAAAGGAAGGTTACGACTTCCTGTTTCCTTCGTTCAAAGAAGGCTTTTTGCAAATAATCAATGAGTCTAATTATTTGAGAGGGGTGTATGAAACAAATGGACAAGCCTAATCAAACAGTTTTGGTCATGGGAGGGAGTGGTTTTGTTGGAAGTGCACTGTGTGAAGAATTGGTCACAAAAGGTTATAAAATTAATCTATTGACTCGAGATCCCGACAAAATGCGCTTGCAAACTTCGTTTCCTTGTTCCTTATTTGCCTGGGATGGAAAGGAGCTTCCAGATAAAGCTTTGACGGGAGCAGGAAGTGTGGTGAATCTCGTAGGGCAGGGCATTGCTGATCAGGCTTGGACAAAGAAATATCGAAAAAAAATAATGGACTCAAGGGTAGACTCAGTACTAGCCCTCCAAAAGGCTCTCCAGAAACAGCAGGTACGTCCATCGGTTATTATCCAAGCTTCTGCGATGGGATATTATTTCGGTCATTCTGAGCAAGGGGAAAAAACGGAGTCTGCTCCAGCTGGAACAGGATTTCTCTCTGAAGTTTGCCAAGCTTGGGAAGAAAGCGCAAAAAAACTTGAAGAGTTTTCTCGACTTGTTCGCATTCGCATCGGTCTTGTATTAGGTTGGGAAGGGGGAGCCCTTCCACAGCTATGGAACCTATATAGCATGGGTATGGGTAGTTCCCTCGGTTCTGGTGAACAATGGATGAATTGGATTCATATTAAGGACCTCGTAAAGATCATTTGCACAGCTCTTGAACAAGAGTCTTATTCGGATGCATACAATGGAGTTGCGCCAGGAAATGTTAGCAATAATGAGTTTCATCGTTGTCTAACCCAATATACAGGCAGTTTTTCTTGGCTCAAGGCCCCAGCAATTTCTCTCAAGATGATTATGGGTTCCAGATCAAGTCTTTTGTTGGATAACTACCAGGTGAAGCCAGCTAGGCTTGAAGAGCATGAATTCACATTTGAATATGGAAAATTTAAGGAAGCTATTGCAGATCTTTTGTCAGAGAGGCAAAACCCAAAGTACCATTATCTGGTTTTCAAGCAGTGGTTACCTAAAGAAATAGATGAAATTTGGCCTTTTTTTGCAGATGCTCGCAACCTTGAAAAGATAACTCCCCCTTGGCTTAACTTTAAAGTTGTCCAGGGTCAACCAGAAGATATTGGACAGGACTCAACTTTTCATTATGCTTTAAAGCTCCATGGCCTTCCTATTAAATGGCACTCAAAAATAAAGGCTTGGATTCCTAACGATCAATTCACTGATATCCAAACCAAAGGGCCATATGAATTGTGGAGTCATAGGCATATTTTCCATCCATTAGAGAATGGTACTCAGATCATAGATCGGCTTGAATATGGTCTGCCATTAGCACCTTGTTCTCATATTGCTTTGCCATTTGTTCAAAAAGACCTAAATAAAATTTTTTCCTATCGCAAAAAAATAATTGCCAAGGTGCTGGGTAATGATAAGGGATCTGTTTAAATTGAAATTTACCGAAATGTGGAGTAAAGCCCGTGGGTTTATCCAGGGGATATAGCCGAAGGTGGCTATTGCTGTTTGTTTAGGATCCAAATATGTTTTCAATGATCAAAGACCAAATTCGTTACGCTTCTTTAGCTGGCTTAAAGATGGCTGGGTATGTTGTTTATCCTTCTCGATTAGAATGGATTTCTAGGGAGCCTAAAGCGTGGAGTGATGTCTCTCTGATACTTATTCTGAACCATACTAGCTTATTCGAGTTTGTTTATGGAGTTTCATTACCTTTCTCCTTTTTAAAAGAGCTATCTAAAAGACTTATCATCCCGGTTGCCGACTCTACCATGAATAGTCCTCTAGGAAATTTTGTGTTTTCTAATTTAGCTCCTAAAACTATTCAACTTACGAGGCGGCGTGACCAAAGCTGGCAGCATTTTTTGGATAGTATTGATAGTAATGATATCTGTATATTTATGCCTGAGGGAAGGATGAAAAGATTAGATGGGCTAGATAAATCAGGAAAGCCTATGACTGTGAAAACAGGTGTTGTTGATCTACTTGAAAAATATCGCGGAAAGAAAATGGTGATGGTTTACAGCAGCGGTCTTCATCATATTTTAGCACCAGGGCAGCGCATTCCTAAGATTTTTCAGCCTATTTTTGCGAAAATGGAGTTGCTCAAAGTTGATTCATATTTAGAAATGTTTTCAGGGGACGATCTTTATGAAGCCATCCCTAAGGATCTGGAGGAACGAAGAAACAAATATTGTTCTTAACTCTATTTGGAAATTAAGCTCTCTTCCATAGTTTGCTAATTTTAGGAATGAAAGCTGGAGTGCTCAAAATATATTCCTTATAATCAGGTTTTTTCTTGATTAGGTCTTTTTCTAGCAATGTGACTCCAGTTACCTTTGTTAAGAAAAAGGTCATCACTACAGGTCCAATTACGCCGAAGTAGGAATAAGGCAGACTTAAAGAGATTACGAATATTCCCCACCATAGTAGTGCATCACCAAAATAGTTTGGATGTCTGGTAAGGGACCAAAGGCCTGTTGTCAGCAGTTTTCCCTTATTACCAGGATCAGACTTGAATTTTCTTAATTGTAAATCGGCAATAGCCTCAAAGAGGAAGCCACAGATCCATATGCCAATACCGAGGTAGTCAAACATTCCTAGACTCGTTTCAGAGCTCTCAGAAGCGATTAAAAGCATCGGGAGTCCTACTACAAAACTTAGTCCGGCTTGAAGAAGGAAAACGCTAAATAAGCTAACGATCCAGAATTTAGGCCCAGTTTTTTTTCTAAGTGCTTGGTAGCGGTAGTCTTCCCCATGTTTTTGATTGCGTGTTTGGATGTGCCAAGACAGCCTAAGCCCCCATAACCCAACCAGAGACAAGACTATAGTTGCTCGCCAAGAAAAAGGACTTGCATAGGTGTAGTAGGCCATCTGAATAAAGAAAGTCAGACCCCAAACTCGATCTACTATACTTGCATCTTTCAATTTGACGCTAACTAACCACACAACTATCATAAATCCTGTTAATATTACTAAATTTGACCAGGCTAGGTGTATTGCGAACATAAATTTTATCCTTTTGTTTAGGCAGATTAAGTTTATTTGACAATAATCTTAATCAACATTCTATCTAATATCTGTTACGCAACGTAGATAGTTTTAGTTGAATGCAATGGATCAAATTGGTCAATGCTCATCGATTTAGGAGATAATTTATGTTTGAAGTCCGTGATTTTAGAGGGTTGAGGAAAACCGGTATCGTTTGCTTGATGTTTATGGGTGTTTGCAATTGGGCAAGTGGTGCTGCTACTAGTAAGAATATGAGCGCAACAGCTTATGAAAAAGATACTAAAAAAGTACTATATACCGAGAAACATACCTTAAGTTATGAAAACAACAAACTATTGAATTCCCATACTCGTTATTTCGATCCACAAGGTAAGTTAATTGCAGAAATGAAATCAGACTATACGAAAAGCCTTATGATGCCTACCTATGTTTTTGAGGATCATAGAACTACGAGTAAGGAAGGATTAGAATTAAAAGGTAAAAAATACTATATTTTTAATGAAAATTCAGAAAAAAAACGAGAAGAAAAAGTTATCGAAGATCCAAAGGGAATTTTTTCTTGCCAAGGTTGGCACTATCATATCATAGAAAATATTGAAAAAATTGAGAGTAAAGACTTGAGTCTAAATCTTTTATTTCCGAGCAAGCTCGACTATTACAATTTTGATTTGCAAAAACAGTCTTCTAGTGGGTCAATCTTAAAACTGCGATTAGAATTCAGCAATTGGTTTATAAGGTTGTTTGCTCCACGTCTTGACTTGACTTATGATTCAGAGAAAAGAAAACTTCTTTCTTATATGGGCCCTTCTAATATTCTTGATGCAGATGGAGATATTCAGCAAGTAAAGGTGATATATGACTAATTCACCTAAGGATCGATACCGAGTTGATAGTATTTGAGTTTATGAAGCTATACTTGGGATAGGTGATAAGTCATTGGGGTTGACTTTCTTTATAATTACCCTATTTCTTCCTTCATTTTTTGCCTGATAAAGAGCTTGATCTGCAATAGCTACCAGATCTTTTATTTCAACTTCATTTTTTGCTGGTATCACAACGACACCTAAACTAACGGTTATATTTACCTTGTATTTTTGAAATGTGAATTGGTGATTTTCGACAGCCTTACGAATTCTTTCAGGGACATCTTCAGGCCTATTTTCTAAGACGTTACTGAGAAAAACGATGTACTCATCACCTCCAAAACGAGCGACAGCATCAGAACTACGGGTGTTATTTCTTAAAATTACTCCTAGCTCTTTTAGGACATGACTACCCACCAAATGGTTGTTGTTGTCATTGACATTCTTAAAAAAGTCGATGTCTATCATTACAATAGATATGGTTTCTTCTTTGCGCATAGCTAGTAAGTAAAGGTAATTTACAATCTTATAAAAAGATACCTGATTCAACAAACCTGTGAGCGGGTCGCTGTCGGCTAGTGCCTTCACCTGGTCGTGAAAATGGCCTACTATAAAGCCGAAAATTGTGAAAACGAAAAGTGTCGAAAAGAATAGGTAATAGTAAAGATCAATATCCAGAGCAAAGACTTCTTTAAAGTAAGAAACCACTTCCCAGCCTAGTGGAGCTCCCATTGCTAAGAGTGCACCGGCAAGTGAATAAATTACCGACCGTTTATTCGTAATTAGCTCTTGAAAATAGAATTTGAAACTATGTATTATTTTGTCAAGTATCATATTAGCCCATAAACAGCTTTTATATGTGAGAAGGGCCTGTTTATAATTGATTTTTTAAAAAAATTATCGGACACATTCACATTATATCATGTAAAGTAGCGGTGGCGTTTAGTCTGAGTTTAGTTCGTGTAAAAGGTAAGTTGCTAGGTTTATTTTTTTAGATTTTAGTCCCAGCTTTTTACGGATATTTTCCCTGTGTTTATCAACTGTGCGAGGAGAAAGGTGGAACATTTGCGCAATTTCTTTGACTGTGAGGCCATTCTTAATCATATTGCAAATTTGGATTTCTTTTGGGGAAAGCATGGATGGTAAAGATTTCTTACCCTTTAAAAAGGGTTCTGAAATTTCTTTTAGCGATTGTATTGCAAGCTCAATCTGTTTTTTATCAAGAGAATTTCTCGAAGTTTTGAGGTTTTCTAAAATTGGGAAAACTACGGTTTCAAGATTGCTTGCTATAGTAGAAACTACACGCTTTTTCTCATCTTCAATATGTGAGATTAATTCATTTAAGGCGATATTCTTGTTATTAAGGGCACTTTTTTCAATACGTAGCTCTTCCATCAAAGTGCTTAGTCTTTGGTTTGTTCCTTCGATCTTAGCCCTAGCTTCGATTTTTTCAGTTATGTCCGTGCGAACTGCAACATATTGGTAGATTTTTCCCTGTTTATCTCGGAAAGGTACGATGGTTGTCTGAACCCAATAGTAAGAGCCATCTTTAGCTTGGTTACGAATATCACCACTCCATACTTTTCCACTAGCTATGGTTTTCCATAACTGTTTAAAGAATTCTTTTGGGTGATATTTAGAATTGATTAAGCTGTGGTCTTGTCCCACTAATTCTTCCCTAGTATATTGGCTAATTTTGCAGAAAGCGTTGTTGGCGTTAGTTATAAGACCTTTGTTATCAGTAGTAGCTACAATTGAGTGACAATCTAGGGCTACTTTGTAGTTTTCGAGGATCGATTTAAGCGAATCCAGTGCTTCTTCTTTAGACACTGCATGAGTATCTTCTACTTGTTCCTCTAAGTCTGATTCGGTTAAATCTGGCACTGTCATAAATTGCTCCCTTAATCTGTACCGAGCATTTCTTAGGCTTCGTAATTTTAGGAGGCCACTTATCCGGAGTGTGTTCCGGGTAGCAGTTCTAATGCTTAACTACTAAAAAACTTCAACAGTCGCTAACGATATCACTATAATTATTTGCACTGCTTAAACTTTTGCAACACAAGCCTACCAAGAAATAGTACGTACTTGGATTACGTTAAACATCTGTATTATATAGGCTTTATCCTTAATGAGTCTTATCGTTAAATGAAGGCAACGGCAGGTTCCCCAAAAGCGCCAGAAATACTTAAGGAGACTTTAAGGGATATGAGGCAATTTATCAATAGTGCTCCTTTTTATTTGAGCCATGATACTTCACTACTCAATGCAGTGAAATTAATGGCTAGTCATCCATGTGGTTATTTTTTAGTCAATGATAGTCGTACATTCCTTGTTGGGATTGTTACCCGAAGAGATCTGCTCAAAAAATTGGCTAGCATAGACTTAAGGAAGGCAGAAGAAGAGACAGTGGAAGCTGCAATGTCGAGTCCTGTTGAATATGTTTGTTACAAGACCTTAAATTTTGATGTTATTAAGAGTTTTGAGAGGACTTCGCTGAAGAAATTTCCTGTTCTCCGTTGTGGTTCAAGCCTTATTCAGAAGAATGTTGTCGGTGTGATTCAACTCTCTGATTTTGCAATTAGCACTTTCACCAATAGTTACCTCAGGCATTAGTTGCATAGATTCCCATGGGCGGAGTAAGCTTAGCGTGTCTGAGCATACCAAGAGTATTGGAGGGTTTAACTTGTGGCGTGCTTGTGCAAGATAAATTAAGTTGACGAGCAAATTACGAGCCTTAAACTCAATGCTCTGAATTGAGAAAACTGGTGACGATCCTGTGTGGGCTTAGAGCGCTCAAACTGCGAACTTTAGCACCAAAGTTATAGAAAGGATTTGATAGATGAAAATAATTGTTGCTTGTGATGGATCGCAGCAAAGTACTAAGGCAATTGAGCTATTGAAGCAGCTGCCAATACAGGATGCGCGGTTTCAGCTCATTAATGTGGCTCCAGTGATTGAGTACGATCCCGAAGTGATTGCTAAAGAGGCCAAGGAAAAGATTGAAGCTTATAATACTGATATGCTCAAAAAAGCAAATGAATTGCTTAATGATGCAAAGAAGTTGGTAGAACCTAGTGCTCAATCTTGCGAGGCCAAGTTAGTTGAAGGTAGTCCTGCCGAAGTTTTGATTGAACAATCAAAGGATGCAGATTTAATTGTGATGGGTTCGCGTGGCTTGAACCCTATTAAAAAGATTTTTTTGGGGAGTGTTTCTGATGCCTTACTTCGTCATGCTGAATGTTCTGTGCTCCTCTATAAGGAGCCAAAAAAAGGTGAAGCATCAGCAGATCCTTTGAAAGTGGTAGTCGGTTATGATGATACCCCTAATTCTCGAGAAGCATGCGAATTTCTTAAAAAATTTGCCCCTAATCAAATGAGTTCAGCAGATCTTCTTGCAGTTATGCAAACGCATTTTTATTACGGTATGAACTATTCAAGTACTATCCTTGAGACATGGCCAAGACAAAAGCAAGTATTGGAAGAAAGCCTTGAAGCAATGAAAAGGGAGCTTGAAAACCAGAAGGCTTGCAAAAAAGTTGGGGTTACTCTTAAGCTAGACTCTTATGATGTGGCACATGAAATTAATGATTTTGCGAAAGAAGCCAATGCAGGCCTAATCCTCGTAGGCTCAAAAGGCAAAAACCTGATTGATCGAGTTTTTATAGGCAGTGTTTCCAACAAACTCGCCCATCATGGTGAGCTTCCTCTACTAGTAGTAAGGTAGCTGAGAGGAACTTTTCATCAAGGGCAATCAGGGATAAGATATGAGTGGGAAGTCAGTCACTCTAACGGATATCACAAGCTAGGGCTCTGACAGTAAAAAGAGATTTTATGTCGGACTGGGGGTTTAGCATGTTAAAGAAGGTACTATGTATTGTATTCGCACTATTAGCCCATCAAAGCTATGGGAAGCCTTCGCCAAGTCCTGAGCCAAAACAACTTATGAGGGCGATTTTCGCAAGGATTTCCTACCTGATTCCCCTGTCTTTTGATCAGCAAAAATTTTCTGATAAAACAGATAATGCTGTACAGATCCAGATAGATGCTCTTGGCAAGAGCTCTGCTGAATTGGAAACGCTTGGGACTCAGCACGGAGATGATTTTCACTATTTAGCAAAAAATCTTCATAAAGATATTAAAGATGTAAAAAAATATTATGACGAAGGCCGATATCAACAGTCTGCCTTTATTTTACAAAACTTGACAGAAAACTGCTTTGCTTGCCATTCTAAATATGAAAATCATGGAAAAACTCCATCGCCACAACACTTTTATAAAGCTCTTGGTTTTAGTAATTTGCCTGCAGATGAAAAAGCAAGAATTTTGGTTATTACCAGGCAATTTGGCGCTGCTCAGAAAGCATACGAGCAGCTACTTTTGAAGGAGTTGAACAGAAGCTTTTCAGTGCTCGAACCTGCAATTGAGCAATACCTAGCTATTTCCGTAGGTGTATTAAGAGATTATGATGCTCCACTTGCTTGTTTTGAAAAGCTCATTGAAGCAGACCGCCTTGATATATCCACTGCAAGCATATTGAAAGGATGGATTGGGGATTTAAAATTAATTAAAAATGAAAAATCCTATGTGAACCAAGACCTTGGCACTCTTGAAAAGCTTATTGCCAAAGCTAAGCTCAAGACAGATCATGTGCATGACAAGAGAGGCCTTGTTTATTGGACAGCCATCAAGTCACTCTTGAACCACTTAAGTAGGCAAAAGTTTCCTCCTCAAGTTGAAACTGATATATATTATTGGCTGGGAGTTACAGCAACAATGTTTGAGCATTCTTTCTGGATTGCTCAAATGCCCTTTTATTTGGAAAAATCTATCCGACTTGCCACTAACTATGAAACTGCCCTTAGGGCTTTTACCTTGTTAGAGAAAAATATTACACTCGGTTATACTGGTTCAGGTGGAACTTTCATTCCTTATGAAGAAAAGGAAAAAATTAATAAGCTTAGATCGTTAGTATTAAATAAGAAAGGTTCCCCAAACCAACTAAAGAAATCAACTAAGCGATTCTGAAATAATTTTGCTGTGTCCTTTTTATATAACGTGGGATCATGAGGCAATTAAAACACCATTCGGGAATCTTGTTCGTATCTTTTATGAGGCTTCTTGTAAAACCTCAGTTCATCATTCTTTCCATGATCGGGAATTTAGTGGTGGCGGTTTTTGCTGCCTTGTTCTACTTATGCGAACATGGTGAGAACCCTCTAGTAGATGAAAAAATGGATGCAGTTTGGTGGGCATTTACTACCATTACGACTGTGGGGTTCGGCGATATTGTTCCTGCTACTTTTTATGGCAGAATTATTGGAATTGTTCTTATGCTTTTAGGGACCGCAATTTTTGCGTGCTATGTTGCTTTGATCACAGATGCTTTCTTAGCAGCTGAAATAGCTGAAAGGTCTATTAAGGGGCAGCAGCAAAAAGTACGGGGTGGCTCTAAAGAATATTTGCGCTAACAACCGCGGCGATTTGCATCATATCGATTGTTTCACCCTGGTTAAGAGAGCGCAAGTCTGTAACTTTGCCTGATTTGCTGGTTGAGTGAGTATTTTTAAATATTTTCAATAATTTTTCATCGGCAATGATGTATTTACCGGCATTTTCTGGTTTTCCATTTTGAGTCTTGGTCTGAAGTTGATTTGATTTTATATAATCCCAAATTTTTTTTGTAATTTCAGTCCGCGGTAACTCTTTAACTCCACAAAATTCTGCCATGTCAGCATTTAGTTTCACAGGCTTTTTTAATCCCTTAGATTCTGCCACCGTTAACCTCCGTTACAAGTTGGGTACTATAATAATGATTGGGGTTCCTTAGATTTATCTGCTCAGCCAGTATTAGTCTAGCAGAATAACAAAAAAACTAAATATAGTTTTTCTCCGTACTATAATATAAGTCTGTTCACATTTTTTATGTATGGGGCATTAATCTATGCCAGCTGTGAGCTTTTCGGGTACAGGATTTCTCTACCCCTATCAAATTGGATGTGCTGAATATATAAAAGATAATTTTGCAGTTGACCGATTGCTAATCGGCTGTATCTCTGGAGGGTTTACAGCGGCACTGTCAATCTTGTTTCAAATTTCCCCAATCGAGCACTTCGAAATGCTAGAAGAAGCAAAAGAGTTTTGGAGTAAGCGAACCTTAGGTCCCTTTTTTAACTCTACTTCCAATTGGATTGGCCCATACCTCAAAACCATGACCAACTATGATACTGCTTTGCATAGAATCAATGGTAAGGGTCTTTTGACCTTAGGCTGCACTTCTTTGGTGCCATATAAGTACTTAAATGTTGACCATTTTCGTTCAATTGAGCATTTAGCCTATTCAATTTCATGCAGCCAGCGTCTATTTCCCTTTTATCGCACCATGGGTTTTTTAAATAAGAAACTGGTGATCGATGGAGTTTTCAGCCAAAGGTTTGCAATACCCAGGTTGGTTTCGCGTCAAGAAACTATTACGGTTTCTCCCTTTCGTCTGCTAAACCCAGATATCTATCCACAAGGAAAAACCATTAATTATCTCAAAAGGATCTACACACCTCCTAATAAGTCGGAATTTTTCTCTATTTTTGAGCAGGGTTATTTAGATGCTAAACAAATGAAGCAGAAATTTTTAGACCGTGGATTTACCCTCATACCTTCATGATCGGAGTTTTTCTCGTTTAAGATTCCTCTCTGCTATTTTTTTAAATTTTCAATAATATCCTAAATCTATTTCACTGAGCTTCTTCTTAGAAGCAGATCTGATATACGTGCCTTGTAGGCAACTATTAGGATTACGATTTCATTTTGTTTTTCGTAAATTGCTGGAATTTGAAAATAATATCAAACTCTATGAAGCGACATTATGAACATTAATTCCTGTAACTTACTTATAGCAAACATCGGTCATATAGGTCTCGTTGCTGCTCATGGTGATGAACCTTCTTTTGTGTGTTAACAAGTACATTTTTGATATGTTTAGAAAATTTAAACACTTTGTGAATTTAAATATACCCACAAAAAGCTATATTAATGGATCCGGTAAAAAAAATTTTAACTATTAAAATTGGAGCCAGTATGAAAAGCACAAAGTGTATAGTTTCAATAATATTTATGATTTATGCAAATATCGCCATGGCCGATTGGGAGCAAATGTATCATAATTTTAGAAATGGGCCAAACAAAGGTTGTCTACTTACAAGCCTAATTATTAAGGCCAACTTCATTATTGGTGATGAAAGCGGGAATTTTCCACTTGATAAAACAAATGTCCCTGAAAATTGGAAAACTCAAGCCCGAGAAGTCATTAATTCTTACGATAGAGCCAAGCAGTATATTGAGCAAGTTGTACATAATCAATTACCTTTTAACCAAGAGATTGAAATCGAAGAATTTACCTTTAAGGCACAAATTTATGCTGGGCGTTTTCTAGTTGATATAACAAGACCTCAGGTAGACTATCTATTTATTACTCTTGGAGTTAAACCTGATGTAAATTATACACAATTACGGGATAACGAAACCAACGAGGGTTATTTTTTACAAGGCACTAACGGAACTGAAGAGGACTGTCGTAGAGCTACTTCAATACTTCATAGGTATTTAGATGGGAGGTTATATGAAGAATTAGAAGATCCTTAAGATATTTATTCCATAAGCTTATAATTAAGAAAATATAAATTCTCAATTATTCAAAGTATTTATATTTAGTTTAACTCAGTCGAGAAGGTAGATCTATGAAAAATATATTTATATTAGTTTCTATTGTATCCTCATTATTTTCTGAGTTTGCCATAGGTGGAACTATATTTTCTCAAATATCTCGCAAAGAACTTAAATTCATCAAAGGCTATGAAATTTACAATAGTAATCTGAATGATGCAGAGAACTTTACTAATTTCTTAGATGAACAAGTTATTCCCTATGCAATAAATCTTGGCTGGCGAACTGAGCCTAGTATGGCAACAGTAGGCAAAAAATTATCCGATGAAGATAAAAAACCATTATTTACCTTTTACATTGGAACTGCAGGGTCGATTGAATACACTTATGATGACCTTAAACAGGTCAAGGATATAATTGAGTACTGGGCCGAGACAAACTACATAGGCATAGACTATGATCATATTAACTTTCCTATGCATTATTTTTGTGGACACGATTATAATTTAAAACATATAGCCATGAGAAAAGGATTAATTGGAGGCAACAATTTGCTATTTGCATTGAATAATGTGGATAATCTAGAACCGATTAATTTTGATCGTGCGCGCTTACCCCTAGAGCTAAATCACTTATCAAGGTAACTGGAACCCTGCACTTTGAGAGCTTTTCGAAATCGACTTTGCTCGATCTCTTCTTGGTACATAGACTCCTGTTCCAAGGAAGTAGTTCATCTATCCTTGAACTAGGCAACCAGCATTGATCCGATAAGGTATATCTTCAATGTAAACTTCAGGATGGATCTTGTTTAAATAGAAGGTCGACAACACCGAGTTCTCTTTCTGAGAGGTGAATAGGAAATTCTTAAACTCAAACATTGACAGACGGATTTGTTGCTCTGTGTAGTTATTATCGATTCTTAGCCTGCTGTCATACACAAATGCCGTCAACTTGCTCCCAATGCTTTGTGAATCTTTCGCTCAAACATATAGAGGGGAAGGGAATCAATCAATGATATTAAAAACTTACTTTGTAAGATTCAAATTATATCAAGGATTTTCAATAGCTATATTTTTACAAAGTAAAAATCAAAATAATCTAAACTATTAAATTATTTATAAAATATCCGATGAATATGATAAATTGATTTTCATAATATGAGGTATCTGAAATGAATAGATTAAAATCGATCTTGCTATCATTATCCGTATGTTTTTTTATAAATGCATGCAGTACTTTCCCGCAAAATTCGGGTAAATCAGGAACTGAGTCTGAAAAATCTGACCTCGAAAAGGAGGTGGAAGATCAAAAAAGTGCTTTGGATCAACAAGGAAAATTTAATGGTACATGGAAAACAAAATGTGCTGAGGATTCAAAAATACAGCGAATAATAGAAATTAAGTCAGAAGAGAATAAATTACAATTAAAATTGAGTATCATTAATTATGACAGGTGCGAAAATAATCGATTAAATCAGTTTGATTACATACAAGAGGGTAGGATTGGGGATGTGTATGAAGTTGATATTGGAGATATTGCTAGCTCCTATGAATATACCTATACTGATAACGTCAACAATATTGAAATTTTCTCTCTTATAGCGGTAGTGTCTGCAAGTGAGCAAAAGGAAAAATATAAATCGGTTTACAGTTATTCATCTGGAAAAGATGTTTTATATCTAGGTACGAGCAGCGAACTTTGTGTTGAAGAAAACCGAGGTGACAACGGCCTTTCCGAGGAAAATAGACATCAATCTTTGGATACCCATATTTTTGTAAAACAATAAATGCTAATTCATTGATCATTTGTTTACAGCGATTGTTTAGTACATTATAGGGTAAAGAGATCGATCTGGAGGAATTTAGGCTGGCACACGACTTTAACAAGGACAAATTTGACCTATCATTGTCGTAGATCTCTGCTGACTTGAGTTATGGTAACTAAAAAATATTGCTAAAAAGCGCTTTGGTGTGGTGGTTGGGTTTCACTTTCCAAGTTTTTTCCATGTCATCAAATAGTTCTACTGCTCCTTGGTAGTCTCCAGCATTGAGGTGTGCCTCAATAGTATAGTTTAGAGAATAAATGTTAGGATGAATACCTAGTTCTTCCATGTTAATAAGTAACTTGTGCGATTCGATGTAATCACCAAATTGACTGAAGGCTTCGATGGTGTGGTTGTAAACGTAAATATCAGGAGTAATATCCCACATTTCTTCCATTTGGTCTAAGAGATATTCAGCGTATTCTGTCTCTCCATGTCCTTTACAAGCTTTAATGGCATATGTGACAGACCATTTGTCAGGTTTAATGCCCCATAATTCTTCCATCTCATTGAGTATGCTCCATGCATATGCTATTTCGCCGGGTCTCCTACAAGCCTTAATAGCAAGATTCGCTGAGAAGCTGTTGGGTTTATATTCCAGATTCCTTGCATGGTATGCAGTAAAAAATGAGCGTATGCTGCATCTCCCCAGATACTGCAGGCTTCAAGAAGCTTATTGAGTGTGAGACGATCTGGATTTATCTGGGTATTTGGGAAGAACACCTTATTAAAAGAATCTAAAACCAGTTCCTTTTGTTCTTCTGTGCTTATACTCGAATCATTCACTATTTTTTCGACACAGTTTCGGTATCTTTCTCGTGCCATTTTTTTGTTAATTTTTCGCTTCATGAACGCATCAAATAATTCATCTATTGAACTATATAATTCCCTATGTCGATCAAATTTATTGGGTTTGGGGGACTCAGGGGCAATCTCACGAGCACTCGGTTGTGAATATACAGAATTAGTTAAAAAAAATGCTAAGATTGGAATGACAATATAGTGCATAAATTTTTTTCCAGACTTGAATAAAAAGTAAAAACAAGTGTTGGACTCTAGCAATAATAATGAATTTCGCAATCGAAATAAGCTAAGATGTTGTATATACTACGAAGAGTTGGAATTTTTCTTCAGCTTGGAATAATAAACATGGAATATGCGGTGTGTTTAAGAAGAGCTTCAACTCAAAGCGCTCAAATGTTAGCGGCGAAAGTTAGGAATTCTAGTCATATAATTTGCTTTCTCTGACTGGTATATATGATCCATCAGGGCCCATAAGAGTTTGAGAGTTAAAATTAATGACAAGAGTTTGTCCTGTAGCAGTGAGCCATTGATTTGGCACCTTGATAAACTGATTGCCAAAAATTCGACCACTTAAATTCGGAGTTTCTAAATAAGTTGGCAAGTCACTTGGAACCAATGGATTTGGCCGGGCTGGTTTCCCTGATATAGTCTGCATAAGCATTGCTTCTTGAGTAGCATTTTCCCATTGTTCTATCTGTAGTTTACTGAGGTCATCTGAAAGAAAAAGGCCGCCTCCACTTAGGCTGGTTACCCATGCGGAAGATTGAAAACGTGGCTCTATTGGGCCTCTCAGCAAGAGTGGGTCTGCATCACAGTGGATAGCTTCACACAGGAACCAGCGAGCTCCAATATTACGTGCCTGGTTAGCTACATCTACCCAAGAGGAGCCTTTTTGCTTAGCAGGAAACTCATAAGCGATATCAGCTCCAACTCTCCAAGAATCGACATATTTAATGCTTGCTAATAGAGGGGCACCACATGCTAAGAGCTGAGTTTCAGGGCCAGCAGCTTCCCGAATCAATTTCATAGCCAAATGATAAGCATCAAGAGTGGTGGCATTTTGATACCTTTTTCCCGGGAACAATCCTGCGATTAGAAAATCAATTTTTAAATGGGAAAAACCTGATTGAACTAATTTACTGATACTTGACTGGAGGTATTCAGCTGCATCAGGATGAGTTACATCCAAGATGAGATAGTCTCCACTTGCATGCGGATAAACCTGAGCTTGCAAAAACCATTCGGGGTGTAGGCGTGGAATCTTCCCATACTTGCGGTGTAATAGGGGAGCTAACCATATTCCAGGAATGTACCCAAGTTCTTTAATGTCCTGCGCCATCTTGAACAAACCTTTTGAAAATTTATCATTTGGCTCCCAGACGCCCCATTCTTTTTCCCAACCATCGTCAATGTAAACAACTGGTTTATTAGTGTTAATCTGATATTTCGCAAAACCGTCTTGAACAAAGTATTTGATCCTGTTAGCGCTCCTTTCGATATCTTGATCTGAGACTTCATCAAAATGCTCATACCATGAGTTCCAACCAATATCAGGAAAGTTATTCTTAGCTGTAGCTCTTCTCGGGAGGTTTTTTGCGTAGGAGCTTAATTTAATGGGAAGATTGTCGGTGATACTGATTTGATAGGGATCAGCTCTCAATACGGTGCCTTTTGGAACAAGACGTTTATCATAGATCCCACCTGACTTAATAGAAATTGAAACTTGTTCTGATCGAGGCAGTTGATAGGCTTGAATCCATGTCCGGAACACCTTCGCACTTAAGGTACCTAAAAAGAGGGCCTCGTTGCTTCCTTGAATAAAACTGTGGTCCCAAGATAGTTCATTGCCTTTTCTATGTTCTTCTTTTTGGTCAAGGACCTTTAAAGCTTTTTTTAAAGCAGCAGTATTAACCCTGTCCTTTGGCAGCTTGATAATTCCACTCTGTGACCATGATTGAACACCATTGGATAAAACAGCCCGAGCCCCTATTAGGTTTCCCACGCCTTGAAGTCCAATTCCGCTTACGAAAATATCTTTATCTGCATAGAAAGAAAGATGTACTTGATTTCCTGTAAGTTTTATCTGAAGAAAACCTACATCTCCCACAGAGCAATGACTCGTGTTTTGATTGAGTGGCTTGCATTCTTTGAGCTCGAGCCATTCACCTAGGTCAAACTGAATACTTGGTTTCAGGTGTAGTGAGCTGGTTTGAGAATGTAAAGCAATGCCATCAGGTGAAAATTCGATGTTGGCAAGTAAGTTGTTTTGGCATGTGAAATAAACTATTAGCCATAAAATAGTCCGTAATTTCATTCAAAATCCCATTTTTAAATGCAAAAGTATTGAATTTATTTTTTAAACCATTGTAACTCTTGTTATAAAAAAAGGTGGAAGAAAATACAATGAAATCTCTATGGCTTGATTTCGTCATGAGACCGAATTTGCGGGGAGTTTGCTTATCGGTGCTTCTTAAATTCAGGCCTTTATTTGATAGCCTGTCTTAAAAATTCTTCGGACAAGATATAGGCAAAAAATAAGCAAAATAGCGATCATGCTTAAACTGGTCCCAATTCCTACATCTGCTTTCCCATAAAAGCTCCAGCGAAAACCGCTGATAAGGTAAACAACTGGGTTGAGCATAGAAACCTTTTGCCAGAAAGGAGGCAGCATATCGATAGAATAGAAACTTCCCCCTAAAAATGTGAGCGGAGTTATGATTAGAAGCGGAATAATTTGTAGCTTTTCAAAATTATCCGCCCATATGCCGATAATAAATCCAAAAAGGCTAAAAGTTATAGCTGTTAAAAATAAAAAGAAAAGCATCCAAACAGGACTGTGAATTTCCAAGGGTACGAAAAAATGTGCGGTTAGGAGAATGAGCAGGCCAAGAATGATTGACTTGCTCGCTGCCGCCCCTACAAAACCAAGAATAATTTCTATGTATGAGATCGGCGCAGATAAAATTTCATAAATAGTTCCGGTGAATTTCTGAAAATAAATGCCGAAAGATGCGTTAGAGATGCTTTGGGTTAGGATTGATAACATGATGAGGCCAGGGACTATGAAGGCTCCATATGAAACTCCTCCAATTTCACTTATACGAGACCCTATTGCAGATCCGAAGACCACAAAATAAAGAGAGGTGGAAAGTACAGGAGATGCCACACTTTGCCCCAAAGTACGTTTCATTCTAGCCATTTCGAATAGGTATATAGTTTTTACAGCTTTTATATTGATCATTTCTTTACCAATTCTACAAAGATCTCTTCCAAAGAACTCTGTTTAGTGTTGATGTCTGAATACTCCACCTTCATATTTGAAAGCACTTCTAGTAGCTTGGACACTCCAGTATCCTCCTTCTTTGGGTCGTAGTAATAAATTAATTTTCCATCTTCGTTTTTAATTTCAAAACCATTAAGAGCAGGTGGGATTTCAGCGCTTGGGTTTACTAAATCGATCGACATTTGTTTTCTTCCGAGTTTTTTCATGAGTTCCTGTTTGTTTTCGACCAACACAATTTCACCGTTGTTGATAACTCCAATGCGATCGGCCATCTCTTCCGCTTCTTCAATATAGTGGGTGGTTAAGATGATTGTAACGCCAGATTGTCTGAGTTGGTGAACATGCTGCCACATATCTTTGCGTAGCTCGACGTCCACACCGGCACTTGGCTCATCTAAAAATAAAATGCGTGGTTTGTGAGAAAGTGCTTTAGCTATCATAACCCTTCTCTTCATTCCGCCAGAAAGGGTCATCAGTTGGTTATCTTTTTTTTCCCAAAGTGATAAGTCTTTAAGGAGTTGCTCTATATAAAATGGCTCAGGCCCCTTCCCAAATAATCCACGCGAGAAATTAACGTTGTCCCAAACTGTTTCAAAAGCGCTGAGTGTCAGCTCTTGAGGAACGAGGCCTATGAGGCTACGAGTATGTCTGAAATCTTTAATGTTATCTTTTCCATCTACAAGAATGGTGCCGCTACTAATGTTTGTAGTACCGCAGACTCCTCCAATTAGGGTCGTTTTACCTGCTCCATTTGGACCAAGTAAGGCGAATATTTCCCCTTCATTGATATCGAGGCTCACGTTTTTCAAGGCTTGAAAACCACCGCGATAAGATTTAGAAACATTTTTTATGGAAATTACTGGTTTCACTGGCTTTTTCCTTATCCAATCAGTTTTAATCCGGGAGTCCTGCCTTGTGCCCTCCTTATTCTTGCAGATAAAGAGGTAATATGAAAAGAAGTTTGTCTTTACGACTAATGTAACTAGCGCGGAGTTAGAAAAAGTGTTAGTCTAGATCTTTCGTAGGAAAGAAATTTGGAAAAAAAATGAATTATTTCAATAAGTTTAAAAATGTTAGAATTATATTATTGCTTTTTTGCTTTACTATAGCATGTGGTGATGCGTCGGTGAAGGAGCAGGGTTCTACTGAACTCCAAATTGCCTTAATCGCAGATTTTAAAACCAGTCCGTCCTTAGCTTTTAATCCACCACAGCCGAATTTAATTGATTCGAAATATTCGAATAAAATGAACTTGTTTTTTAATAGAATACTAGAGTTTAATCCCAATAAAATATTTATCGAAAGCATTCCGGGGTCAAGAGATTGCGCACAAATCAATAAAGCATTCCGATCATATGTATTCAATCAAGAACTGATTCATAGTTTTGCAAACGATGTGACCCATCAACTTGGATTTAGGCTTGCCTTTGAGTTGGGCCACCATCAGCTTTACTGTGTTGATGCTGATCGAAGAGATCAAGAAAAACAAGACCAAGAAGCTATGCTTTTGCTAAATAAAAACGAGCTTGCCGATATACGCAGGGATTTCCAGCATATAGAAAAAAAGATAGATGACATCTTGGCTGATGATGAACCTGCTGCTGCATTCGAGTTTATTAACGAAGTTGAGCCTTTGGAGAACTTGCGAAACCTACGTATGCGGCTTTATCAAAGTGAAGAAAGTAAGGCTGCACAATCTTGGCAAGAACGCAATCGCATCATAGTTGAAAATCTAAAGAAAGAAAGCTCTGAGCTAGATGATCGGATATTAGTCTTTTTTAGCCCGATGCAATTGATCGGTTTAAAGTATGAAATAGAAATGAGTTCTCGGGATAACGAAGTTCTTTTTCTTAAGGATCTTTAAGCTTGAAGAGTACTAAACTACTTCCATTCCAGATAGGACAGAAGTAGAACTTGTCCATCGGCAACCACAAAATCTCTTATGAACTGACTCGAAAAAAGATTTACATTTAATACAGCGGCGGATTTTAGGCTTAAGTAGTGGGATGCCAAGGTTTCTTCTGCTTTGGTTTTGTTCATGCAAAAGATTTTTTTCCATCGTAGAGAGTTTTCTAACTTGCATGGCTTATCCTTTCTTAGTTCAACTAATGGGGTAGTACGAAAGGAGTTCATGAGTGGTTGGTTTTTTGTTTTGGTTCAACCTAACTTACAGCTGAGCTTCATAGGGGAAGCGGAAGTTCAGCAAAAAAGCACCATGATGAACCCGCCATAGATTTTGACTCTTGGTTTTGCTAAGTTCAAAGACTCCACCTCCAATCTTCTGCGGTATGTAATAAGCACTAGCCCATCCTATGCTTGTAAGAAAAAATGGAGAAAACTTAAGCTCTAATGCTAAGCGCAAGTCTATTCCTGGTCTCAAGAAATGGGTAACTTGATCAAGGAAAATATTTGAGTTTTCGCTATCTATATCCGTGAGTTTTTCCTGGTCAATTAGCTTGTAGTTTCCAATGTTGACATACATGTAGGTAAATACAAGGCCTGTTCCCATAGTCAGTTTTGCATTACCAATTTTAAGGGGTATACCCAATCCAATAGGCCTCCAAGTTACACCGTAGAGTTGGAGCTCTTTTTCTTGATTTCTTGGAGAGATAATGACTGAGTCAGGTATTAGGATAAAACCTACTCGGACTTCATCGACTTTGCGTACTGCATCATGGTATTTCTTCGGTATTTTGTTTTTGTGCATTTTCAATGCTTGTTTTATCGATGACCGCTTTAATATGTATAGACAAACCAATGTGGCTAGTCTGCTCTTTTTCTAGTTTTTCTGGAATAAGATAATATGCTGGCCCTAGACCAATGTTGATAGGGATCTCAACGGCTTTTGCATTTTCTTGTGTGAGTAATGACAATATCAAGTATAGAAAAACAAACGTTTTTATTGTTTTTTTCTCCTGGATCAATGTTTTCCTTTCTTTTTGTGGTAATTAGAGCTCGTAGATAAACCATGGTAGAAGATCTAATGTATTATAACAATCTGAAATTAAAGAATTAAGTTAAGTTTGTTTAACTAGAATGATGATTCTACCGATAACAGGCCACGACCAAGCGGAAGAAGAAATAAGGACTTTTCCTATGAATCGACTATATTTTTTAATAATTTGCTACTTTAGCGGGTTGTTGGCATGTGTGCAAGAATCTACACCTACTAAGCAGAATCCAAGTCGTCCGCCAATTCAACAGCCAAGTGGCTCTGACTCTGAGGGAGATGATGGCTCAGGAGATAGCTTTTCGGATGGATTCTTTACTGATGCTATTGATACCGGTGGGACAGATTCAGAAGGCGATGGAACAGATCCAGAATCCCCTACAGGAACATCGGGAACTGGGAAGACCAGTGCTGGAGGTCCACCTATTCCAAATGGTGATCCCAATCAAGTTATTTACTTAAAAGGGAGCATAGGTTCGTATTTGTCACCCATGCAAAATAATCCCAAAGGGGCAGTAAGTTATCATTGTCCTGGAGATTCTTTCTTAGCTGGTGAAAAAAGTGAGTGGAATAATGATGACAATAATAGAGACCGAACTTATCAGTTCCGGTGCCAATTTTTAACCGATGGACAAGGAGTTCTTATTAGGAAGAGCGAATGTTCGTTATCTGATCCGATAAGCGATACTGTCCTTGATTATTCATGTCCAGATGATAAGTACTTAGCAGGTCAGGTCAGCTCATATAATGAACAAAGTAAAGACCGAGTTTTTCAGTATGAATGCTGTGAAGCTCGCTCGGAGCAAAGTGGTGAAAAACTTACGTCGAATTTTGAAACCTTGCAAACAGGGCAAGAATTAGAGATGTGTGCTAGCAATGAGGCTGAGATTCCGGCCGCAACTGGAGCGTTTCCTGGCTTCAAGCCGAATATTGAAGTTAATAAGCGTATGAGTGAGTTGGACTATAACTGCACTGGCGCTGGGCTTTTGCCTCTAGGTGGATTAGTTGTTAATTTTGAAGTTTTGCCAATTCCTAATGCTATCCTAAAGCGTGTGAAGTCTACGTTTTATCCAGATGTTCAGGATCGTCGGCATTCATTTTATTGTTGTCAGCTGAAAGTTGATAGTGATAAGTAAAAAATTGATAGACTTGTTTTATCCCTAAATATTTTATTCATCATTTTGTTGCTTTCTCATAATTTTGAACCATTTTATCGATATAGTTTTTGTTGCAGCTTGCATGATGTTCGTGCTTTGGCTGTTCTTGGAACTTTTTTAACGTATCAGGACAAAGTTTTTCAGATTTGTCAGAAATGTTAAGATTATTTTTAGTCGAAAATCTTGTTGGTAGTTTTTCGAAAAATGATTTTTCTGAGTAGCAAATAGGACAGCAACCTAGTTTCTCGGAGATTTTGAGCTGGATTTCAAAAGTTGATGAACAAACAGTACATTTGAATAAATATATTGGCATGATTAGGGGGTGTCCCGGGTGAAAGTAAAAAAACTTATAATTAAAGCTATATAGCGCGCAAGTTGTTTGTTAGATTGAAATTGACTTGTTAATTTAGCATATATAGCTATGATATATTATATCATAAAGCTTGACAATCGCTGGCTGCCATGTTTTTGATACAAATGGTTTTATGAGGAAACTTAGATGAATTCAAAAAAAATAAATTCTTTAATACATCGAGCAGAAGATATTTCCAGCAAGAGTGGGAAGAAACTAACATCTACTCGGAAGCAGGTGCTAATTGCCATGCTTAAATCAAACAAGGCACTTTCGGCATATGAGCTAGCAGATCAAGTAAAGCAGGAGTTTGATAGATCTATACCTACCATGTCCGTTTACCGAATTTTGGATGTATTGGTCGACGCAAAACTGGTTCATAAGATGAGTTTAGTGAATAAATATATTGCTTGTTCGCATATAAGTTGTGAACATAAGCATATGTTTGCAAGGTTTCTCATCTGCAAAAATTGTCATAAAGTGAAGGAACTTATGACTAGAAGCTCAACTGTAAAAACAATTAAAGGAAATATGGAAGAATCAGGATTTGAACTCATAAATAATCAGGTAGAATTAAATTGTTTGTGTACAGATTGTGCCAGTTGAAATATCGTGACTTGCTCAAGAGGGATTGCTAAAACATGATAAGAATTCAATCTTATACTGATAAATTTGCTATTGGACTATCTGTACTTTGCAGTATCCACTGCCTATTGCTTCCTGTTGTAATGTTATTGGTACCCTCTCTAGCCGCCTTGTCAATCGCAGATGATGAGCTTTTTCATAAGTGGATGATTGCTGGGGTTCTGCCGATTAGTTTGTTTGCATTGACCATGGGATGTAGAAAGCATGGGAAATATACTTTTTTAGCTTTGGGATCCTTAGGTGTTGTACTGCTTTCTTTAGCTGCCTTTTGGGGGCATGAACTTGTTGGTGAGTCGGGAGAAAAGTATATAACCCTAGCAAGTTCATTTCTTATAGCACTTGCTCATTTTAACAACCATCGTCTATGTCAGAAAAAGCATTGTTGTTAGTTTTATTGGAATGATTCATTTTCATTTAAACTCAAATTTAAAATTTTTTATGTTAATGAGTTTTAAATAAGGTAGATCAAGTCCAAAAATACTTTTCCTGTCATGACCAAAGCGTTTCTTGGCAAGGCTTGTACGGAGAGCTTCTTCATTAAATGGGTGAAATGTTGGAGAAACCCCGACACCCCTTTGGACTAGACATAACGGAATTCTTAGTACCTTTAAATTTCCGATGTGGAAAAGTAATTAATTGTATTGAACAAGCATTAAAGGAAAAATCTTGAATTTGTCACAAATTGATAACAAGCTACCAGTCACAGTATTATCAGGTTTTTTGGGGGCTGGTAAGACTACTTTGCTAAAGGAAATTCTTAGCAACAAAGAGGGATTACGTGTTGCTATCATTGTCAATGATATGAGCGAAATAAATGTCGATGCAAAAATTCTTAAATCCAGTGACGTAAGCATATCAAGACAAGATGAAAAATTAGTTGAAATGTCCAATGGATGCATATGCTGTACCTTGAGAGAAGATTTGCTTATTGAAATAGACAAACTAGCTAAAGAAAAAAAATATGATTATCTGGTTATAGAGTCTACGGGTATTTCAGAACCTATGCCAGTCGCTGAAACTTTCTATTTTGAAGACGAGAACGAGAAGAAACTATCTGATGTTTCCAGGTTGGATACGATGGTTACAGTTGTTGACGCTAAAAATTTTTTGCATGAGATTGATCAGGCAGACTATCTTACGGACCGAAAATTAGAAGTAGATGACACAGACAATCGAACTATTGCAGATCTTTTAGTTGAGCAAGTGGAATTTGCGAATACTTTGATTGTTAATAAGGTAGATCAGGTATCAAAGCTGCAATTATCTCAAATTCGATCTATACTCAAAAAGATGAATAAAACCGCAAAAATATTGGACTCTAGTTATAGTCAAGTACCCCTTAAAGAAATACTTAACACACATACCTTTAATATTGATAAAGCTCGGGAAAATGCCTCGTGGATGTCGGCGCCCATAGATGAAATTAATAGTGAAACTGAAGAATACGGCATAGATAGTTTTGTATATAAAAGAAGAGCGCCGTTTCATCCTGAGAGGTTTTGGCAACTTATTTCTGAAAGGTGGCCAGGAGTTGTTAGGTCTAAGGGGGTTTTTTGGATAGCATCTAGGCCCGAGGATGTTGGAGTTTGGTCTCAGGCAGGAGGTTCTTGTTCCGCACATTTTGAAGGAAAATGGTTTGCTAGCCTACCGCAAACGGAATGGAATTTTGAAAGTGAAGATGAACTTAAGTCATTTCAGCAAGATTGGGATGAGTCATTTGGCGATCGTATTCAAGAATTGGTTATTATTGGTCAGAATATTCCAAAGGAAGAAGTGGTACGGATGCTAGATCATTGCTTACTTACAGAGACTGAGCAAGCAATGGGATCAAAGCATTGGGTGAAGGTCGGGGATTCATTTGGCCTACAAGAAACGATTCACTAAGATCTTAATTAGGGTATGGTGTTTTTGTGATAAGTGTTGATGATAGTATGCATTTTCAATGGCTTATTGTGGGAGGAGGCGCTCATGGAGTTCACATATCAGCAAGGATTTTAGACCACTTCAGAGTTTCAAGCCCCAGAATTGGAATTATTGACCCATGGCCATGCCTTTTATACAGGTGGGATCAATGTACAGCAGCAACCGGGATGCAATATCTTCGTTCGCCAGCAGTCCATAATTTAGGAATTGATCCTTTTGATTTACAGAAGTTTGCGGGAAAAAGATCTCGCTACAAACAAACCTATTTTAGACAACCATATAGCCGGCCTTCTACCAAGTTTTTTAAAAAGCACACCGAACTTATTATTAGTAGATACAATCTTCAAGATTTGCAAATTAGGTCCAGAGTCGAAAAAATTGAAGTATTTCAAGAGTACGTGAGGATTACTATAGCATCAGGCCTTATTTTAAACGCTAAGCAAGTGGTTCTAGCAATTGGTTCGAGTGAACAAACCAATTGGCCTGATTGGGTGCCTGAATCTCCAAATGTTGGTCATATTTTTTCAGAGAATTTTGTCTGGCCCAAGCAAGGAGAGGGTCTCAGTCTTGCCATTATTGGAGGGGGAATCTCTGCGATTCAAGCTGCTATTTATGCTCTTGGTATTGGTTTTCGCGTACATTTGATTTCAAGACATAAGCTTAGACAACATCAATTCGATAGCAACCCTGGTTGGTTAGGTCCTAAAAGTATGTCTGGTTTCCTTAAAGAAACCTGTTATGAAAGAAGACGAAAAATGATCCAAGGTGCGAGGCATAGAGGCTCAGCTCCGCAAGAACTTATAGCAACTATTAGGAAATTTATTACTGAAAAAAAAATAAACTTTTATAATTCAGTTGTGCAGCAAGCAAAGTGCCAAGGGAAAAGCGTTAAACTCGATCTTGATGATGGTACTCAAATAACATCGGAGAAGGTATTGCTAGCAACTGGATTCAAAAAACAAAGACCAGGAGGTAAGTTGATTGATGACTTGCTTTCTTCTAATGAGCTTCCCATTGCTCAGTGCGGTTATCCTATTCTGGATGCGCGTTTGCGTTGGCATCCTCGTATCTATGTTTCTGGTCCCTTAGCTGAGCTAGAATTAGGTCCATCGGCTCGCAATATATCAGGTGCTAGATCTGCTGCAGCTCGCATTCTAGGTACATAGTTTTCAGATGTTTATTGGTGAAAATGTAGCAGTTGACTGATTCCTATGAGCATAAATATGCAGGATTGTGCTCTGAGGACTAATTTTTGGCTAATTTTGGTCTTGAACCGAGAGAAAAAGGAACGTCCCATATAAGCCGATGCCAAGCCTATTCCCATCATTGTGATGCCGATGCCGATGCCATAGACGAAAATTGCCAGGTACCCGCTTATCTGATCCCCATTAGCCAGAGCTGTTAAGTAGGCCGCAATTGCTGTAGGACATGGATAAAGCCCAACAGAAAGACCAAGAATGGCGCTTATTGAAAATCTCGTTTTTTTCAATTTATTAGATACTGTTGGTGTCTCCCCATGCTTATGTCCATGCCCACCACAACATTCGCCTTTTTTTTTGGTATTTGTATAGCTTTGTACCATCATAAAACAGCCAATACTAAAGAGCACTACGCTGCTGCAGAGGCTAACATACCAAGTAACAGTCTCAGCATTAAGAAGTTCTCCAGCAAAATGAGTCGCTGCATGCACTATAAATGAGATGAGGAGTATCGAGGCCGTATGGGAAAAAAAGCTCGTAAATCCTACAATAACCGAATGTCCGTAAGATTTAGATCCATCGGCCATATAAGCTAAAAGAGCAGTTTTACCGTGACCGGGTTCTAGTGCATGGAGAGCTCCAAATGCAAGAGAAGCTACAATCGCTTCTGAAGAAAAATGTACAAAATCCATCTATAAACTCACTTTAAATGATTAGCTGTTGCTTTGTTTAAATCGAAGTCTCTGCGATATTTTATTTTCAGTTTATCACTAATTTTATTTAGTGTGGAAACTCTGTGTTAGAGAGTCATAGATAAGATTGTAATAATAGTATATTGCAGATTCAACTGTTTATTTCAATATTGTTTCTATAAAGGTAAAATACTACCTATATTGATATGATATATCATTTTTATTGACAGTTATAATATCATGTGTTTTTGATATATAGGTATGAAATAAATTTATTAGCTTATGGTAGAACAAGATCAAATCATAGCCATTGATAGTGTTTGGAATTGATATCCACACTGTAGGATCAAAATAGTATTAATTTTTTACAAACTAATGGGGAAGGAAAAATCATTGGATAAAACGGATGCTTCTTTACCGGTGACGGTATTATCAGGGTTCTTAGGTGCAGGGAAAACAACGTTATTGAATCATATTCTAACCAACACTACAGGTATGCGTGTTGCGATTATTGTAAATGACATGAGTGAAATCAATATTGATGCTAATTTAGTAAGGGAGAAAGGCCTTCAACTTTCACGAACAGATGAAAAGTTAGTAGAAATGTCCAATGGTTGTATTTGTTGCACCCTGAGAGAAGACCTACTAACTGAAGTAGAGAAAATTGCAAAAGAAAAAAAATTCGATCACCTGTTGATTGAGTCTACCGGCATATCAGAACCCATGCCCGTAGCAGAGACTTTCGAATTTAGAACTGAGGAAGGTAAAAGTTTATCTGACCATGCCCATATTGATACGATGGTAACGGTTGTTGATTGCAGCACTTTTCAGGACTTCTGGCAAAGCCGTGAGACCTTGAAGGAAAAAGAGGTAGCTTTGGGAGAAGAAGATAAGCGCTCTTTAGTTGATCTCATAAACGATCAAATTGAATTTGCAAATGTATTGCTGATAAATAAAACAGATTTGATCGATTCAGAAAATTTAACGAAAGTCGAGGGAATTATACGGGGTCTAAATGCAGATGCCAAAGTAATTTTAACTAAAGATTGTCAGGTAGATTTGCAGAAAGTTTTGGGAACCAATTTATTTGATATAGAAAAAGCTCAACAGTCTCCTGGATGGCTTAAAGTTTTAAGAGGAGAAGAACTCTCAGAACTAGAAGAATATGGTGTTCACAGCTTTGCATTCAAATCTCGTTACCCCTTTCACCCTAAACGTTTTCTTCAGCTCATTCAGGAGAATGATGCGATTAATTCTAGTTTGGACAAACCACATTTAAGCCTCCTGACTCATAGATTCAGAATAGAGACAAATTAATTCTGAAAAAAATGCTTATCCAACAACATTTTTGTAGTTTCGAACGGTTTTTTTTATAATGCATTAGCAGCAT